>DASPRM010000076.1 GCA_035624455.1 Terriglobales bacterium | reverse complement strand
TGTAACCGGAAACGTACCCAAGGATGGAGGAACATATTTCTTTCGGGCCAGGTTGCCGGCGATGGCCAGCATGGGCAGGATCATCAGGAACCGGCCCACGAGCATGGTGATGCCGCCCGCGGTGTTGTACCAGAGGGTGTTGCCATTTAGCCCCCCGAAAGCTGAGCCGTTGTTTGCCGCCTGAGAGACGAACGCGTACAAGACCTGGCTCAAACCATGGGGACCAGGGTTCGAAATGCTCGACGTGCCGTATGGCTTGATTGCCGATATCGCCGTGAATGTGAGGATCACAAGCGGAAACACGAGGGCGACCAGCATGGCCATCTTCACGTCGTAGGCTTCGATTTTCTTGCCCAGGTACTCAGGCGTGCGACCTACCATCAATCCGGCGATGAACACTGCCAGGACAACATAGATCAACATGCCGTACATCCCCGCGCCGACGCCACCGAAGATGACTTCACTGAGCATCATGTTGACCAGCGGAACCATGCCGCCAAGGGGAGTGTAGGAGTCGTGCCAGCCGTTGATAGCGCCGCAACTGGCGTCGGTGGTCACCGTTGCAAATAGCGCGCTGGCGCTAACCCCGAAGCGAACTTCTTTGCCCTCCATGTTTCCGCCTGGCTGATGGGCGGTTACCTGCTGATTTACGCCAGCGGCAAGCAGCGGATTTCCGCGAGCCTCTGCCCAGTAAACCGTCGTTACGCCGACGAGGAAGAGGATCGCCATGGCCGCCCAGACTGCCCAACCGTGAGCCTGGGATTTCGTCATGCGTCCCAGGGTGTAGGTCAGACCCGCTGAGACCGCAAAAATGCTGAACAGCTCAATCAGATTGGAGAGCGGCGTTGGATTCTCGAAAGGATGCGCGCTATTGGCGTTGAAAAAGCCGCCGCCATTGGTGCCCCATTCTTTGATGATCTCCTGCGAAGCGACCGGCCCCTGGGCGATGGTCTGCTCGCTTACCGTGTCCATCACCGGCTTGCCATCCGGACCGGTAACAGGTTTCCCATCCTGACCGACCTTCTGCACCTGCTGCGGCTCGACCAGCTTGACCGTATCGTAGGGCTTGAGGTTCTGAACCACGCCCTGCGAAACCAAGGCCAGGGCACCAACGATGCAGAACGGCAAGAGCACCCACAGGCAAGAGCGGACGAAATCGACCCAGAAGTTGCCGATGGTTTGCATCTCCCGCCGGGCGATGCCGCGAATGAAGGCGATCGCTATGGCGATACCAACCGCAGCCGAAACGAAATTGTGGTAGGCGAGGCCAGCCATCTGCGTGAGATAGCTCATGGTGGTTTCGCCACTGTAGTTCTGCCAGTTGGTATTGGTGGTGAATGAGGCGGCGGTGTTGAACGCGAGATCAGGCACAACAGCCGCGAGCTTCTGAGGGTTGAAGGGCAGGAATCCCTGGACACGCTCCAGCAAATAGAGCAGAAGCATGGAGACGACGCTGAACAGTAGCATGGAAACGGCGTACTCGGTCCAGCGCATCTCACGGTTCTCATCTACGCCTGTAATGCGATAGAGCAGGCGCTCGATGGGGCGCAGCACGGGATCCATAAATGTCTTCTCGCGGTTGAACACACGGGTCAGGAAGACGCCCATGGGTTTGGTGACAGCCAGGATCAGGGCGAGAAAAACGAGTACCTGGAACCAACCGTTGGCAGTCATTTCAGAACTTCTCCGGACGCAGCAATGCGTAAAACAGGTACACGGTCATAAGTATGCTGATAACCAGCATGATGATGGATTCCAAACTCATATTCACCTCACGCGATCACAGAAGCGCACATAACCGATGGACAAGACAAAGAACGCCACGGTCACGGCCAAGAAAATCAGGTCTTTCATAGAGCAATCTCCTCCAGAGTGGTTGCGAGCATCGCAGGCATACGCTTAGAACTTCACGAGAATTGCCATGTTCAAGCGATTCTCACGCTTGCGCAGATCAGGCGTGAATCCGTCGACCAAAGAACCCGGCGGCCCGGTGTTGCCGCCTGGCGGGGTTACTCCGCCTCCACCCGACCAGTAGGGGACGTTGGTAGCGCGATGATTGTATTCCCAGCGGAACGTTATGTACTGACTGGGCATGTAGTCGAAAGTCGTGGAGGCATCCCACGCACGGTAAGAATCGCCTGGGTTCTCCGTGAAATACGGCGTGCCGGAAGCCGCGGTGGCTCCGTTGATGGGCGGCAGTAGCACGAGATAACGTCCAGGATTGTCAATCGCGCCGCCGCCAATGGTCACGGCGAACAGATCCTTGTGCAGCCACACGCGGTTGTAGAACATGATGCCGAGGAAGGTCTGCTTGGGAACCCCGGCTGACGAACTGAAGCAAGCTACGCCGCCGCCGCTCTCGCAACCGGCATCGATGGTGAGTGAGAAAGCCGCCTTGCTGATGAAGGTCTGCGGCTCATCGTAGTATTTGTACTGGATGCTGTCGTCCGTATGGAAGCGGGTGCGGCCGGTTACACCGAGGGTGTCGCGGCCCAGCAAGTATTGGTTGCCGAGAATGGACCACCTGCCGTTCGGCCGCCACAGAAACTGCATTCCAATGCCGGGACGCTTGTTGAACTTGCCATAGGATTGCCAGCCGTTGGTGAACCAGGGCTCGATCTTCAGCTTTTCGGTGGGGAAGATCTGAACGCGCACGCCGTTAAAGAACCATGGCGTATTGGAGGACACGTACGAAGGCTGATAGGCCCAGTTGTCAAAGTTGTAATAGCTGAACAATCCGACGTAGGACATGAAGATGCCCGCGTCCACGTTAATTCCATGCAGTGCATTGAAGTGGTAGCCGCCGTAGGCTTCGGATATGTAGCGATAGGCATCGGCCAGGTTCCACTGTCCGCGGGCGGGACTGGCGTCGTTCCGCGGCGTGGTCTGGGAATACATTCCGAACTGAGTCATCAGGCGGGCGCGCACATTGTCGTAATGGAAGTCGCCACCAACGCCTAATTGCGTCATCTGAACTTCATTGGCGCGAAACACCTCGCTGGACCCACTAATGGTGTTGTCTTTGGGATGATTAAAGTCGTAGATGTAATCCACGTCAGTTCGGATTTCCGGCGTGAAGAACTTGGTATCAATCGCCGGCTCCTTGGTACGCGGGTTGCCGTTCAGCCAGGTGAAATCAGCATAGGAGAACGGCTCCGCTGGTTTTGCTTTCTCGGTGCCGGGGGCGGCGGCTGGAGTGGCCACGGCTTCTTCCGCGGGTACCGCGGGCTTTGCCGGTGCCACAGACAAGATCGGCGCAGTTCCTTTAGCGCTCTGCACAGCCGTAGTGGGCTGACTGGAGGCCATGTGGCTGCTCAGTTCCGCTTCCAACTGAGCAATGCGTTTCTTCATCGCTTCCAGTTCTTTGGCCACGGCGGGCGGAATCTGCTGATCAGCGGTCGCCGATGCCTGCTGAGATTCTTCATGTTCCGCCGCGAAACTATTCTGTTGCCAAACGATGAGGGCAAGTAAGCACACCACAACGTACCGGGGGCGGCACAAAATTTGATTCATTGCTTTCTCCGTCGCGGAAGGGTGCGTGCATCTTTGTGACAGGCTACTCCTCGCAACGTGCTTATTGGACACTTTGGCGCATAAAGATTGTCTAAAGAGCGCATAAAAGATCCATAGCCGTTCCCTTAAGGGAAATGCCGAAGGATTCGGCGCGCGGGATCTTTCGCTAGAGAAATCTGAAGCGGTAAGCTTGAGCACCGGGAAATGAAGGCTGTCGGGGCTAACGCAGCATGGCCCGGCGGCTGTGGATCCGACCAGGCGAGTATGTGTCAATGGCCTGCACCCGTCGGCTGTCTGTTACCGCTCCGTTTGGAGATCTGGAGATAACAGGAATGATGAGCAGTCTTCCGCGCTGCTGAGCCTGAGTGGCAGAGGATTTCGGTTCAACTCTCAGCCGGGGGCGTTTCATCCGGGGCTTGCCCGCGCGATAAAAGCCGATCAAGGCGCAAACAAAGAATGCCACTGCGCCGAGGCAGATTGCGGCAAGGATTATCGTGGTCGCGGCCATGTCCTTGGTCGTTTCTCCCTCAAGGGGAGCTTGAACTTTCTCTTTCATTCAATCCTGCCCGGCGTGAAAATTGGATAAAAGGTTCATAAAGAAATGATAAAGAGAGAGGTGAGCGCTTATGAAGTCTTTGCGAACCTTTTATTCGGTCTTTACGAACGGTTTTATCGAATGCGAGTAGCTGGATCATCCTGTTGGGTACGCACACCATACTCGAGTACGCCTTATTTGCGGCCATCCTGACTGCGCTCGTGAAGCCGCTCGGCGGATACGTGGCGCGTGTCTTCTCGCGAAAGCGAACGCTGCTGGATCGACCGTGTCTGGCGATGGAGCGATTGATCTATCGCATAGCACGGGTTGATCCCGAGCGAGAGATGGACTGGAAAGAATACGCTACCTGCTTCGTACTCTTTGGCTTGATAGGCGAGATCGTTCTGTACTTCATCCTGAGGCTCCAGCAATTCCTTCCCTGGTATTTCCCGCAGTATCTGACCACGCGCCTTACGCCGCATCTTGCGCTCAATACCGCAGTCAGCTTCGCCACTACCACAACCTGGCAGGCTTACGCGGGCGAGAGCACGATGAGCTACTTCAGCCAGATGGCGGGTCTGTGCGCGCAGAATTTTCTGGCCGGAGGAGCGGGCTTGGCTGTGGGAATTGCTTTTATCCGAGGCCTGACACGGCAACGTTCCGAGACCTTAGGCAATTTCTGGGTAGATTTGACGCGAGCCCTGCTCTGGGTTCTGTTGCCGGGGGCTTTGCTGGGAGCCGTTCTGCTGGTCTGGCAGGGCGTGCCGATGAGCACGCAAAATTACGCGGTGGCAACCAGCCTTGAGGGCGCCAAACAGGTGATACCACAAGGGCCCGTGGCTGCTCTCGAGATTATCAAGAACCTGGGAACCAATGGCGGAGGCTTCTTCAATGCTAACGGAGCACATCCCTACGAGAATCCGACGCCGCTGGCAAACTTCCTCGAACTGCTGTCAATCGTGCTTCTGCCTGCGGCGCTGACCAACACCTTTGGACGAATGAGTGGTCAGCCAAGGCAGGGCTGGGTTCTCTTTGTGGTTATGCTTTCGCTGTTCACGGCTGGTTTGATCGCGGTGAACCGATTTGAGCATCGGGTCGATCACGGGATGGCCAGTGGGCTAAGTACCCAGGACTCAAATATCAGGAACATGGAAGGCAAGGAAGTACGTTTCGGAATTAAGGATTCTGCGCTGACCGCGGTGGTCACGTCCAATACTGCTACCGGATCCTATAACTCCATGCACGACAGCTACACCTCGCTTGGCGGCATGGTGCTGCTGGTCAACATGCTGCTTGGCGAGGTGATTTTCGGCGGGCTGGGCACGGGCCTTTACAGCATGGTGATGGCGGCCGCCATTGCCGTGTTTCTGGCCGGGCTCATGATCGGTAGGACACCAGAATATTTGGGCAAGAAAATAGGCCAGGCGGAAACCAAGATGATGATGCTGTATGCGCTGGCATCTCCATTGCTGATTCTGCCGCTGACAGCTATCGCCGTAAGCGGCAAAGCTGGAGTGGCGGGATTAGTCGCCAATGGTGGTCCGCATGGTTTCACGGAAATACTTTTTGCCTATACTTCCTGTTTTGCCAATAACGGACAAAATTTCGCGGGTCTGGACGCGAATTCGGTGTTTTACAACCTGACGACTGCATTAGCAATGACCGTGGGAAGGTTTGGGCTGGCGATTCCGGCGTTGGGGTTCGCGGGCCTCGTTGCCAATCAGCAAAGTACGCCGACATCCTCGGGCACATTGCCCACGGATTCCATGGTGTTCGGAGTTTTGCTAACCGCGAGCCTGATCATCATTGGGGCACTGAGCTTCCTGCCAGCAGTGGTGCTGGGTCCGGCGCTGGAACGGCTTCTGTCCGGGGTGTAGCATGCTCGCCTGGGCCAGACGAATCCCGGGTGTTCGCGGCTCCAACACTAGTTCAAAGGACGTGCGCGATGCTCGATACGTTGTCACAAAGAATCGCAGTTTGCCCGCACCAAGCTGGGGAAGCGCGGTGGTGGTTTGGCGGTCTCGCGCTTATTAAGCTGACTGGCGCGCAGACGGAGGGCAGATTTTCGCTGATCGAGGTGCTGTACCCACCGAACCGGGAAGTTCCGCTTCATATTCACAACCGGGAGGATGAGACGTTTCATGTGCTGGAAGGAACGATCTCATATCGGGTTGGAACATTGCGATTAGAAGCGACTGCCGGGCATACTCTGTTCGCGCCTAGGGGCGTTCCCCACGGATTTACCGTCTTATCGCCAAAACCCGCCCACTATCTGATCGTGTATTCGCCAGCGGGGTTTGAGGAATTCATTCGCGAAAGCAGCATACCGGCAAACACCCTCAGCTTACCACCCAATCCATATGAACCTGTTGATCCTTCGGTGCTCAAAAGGATCGGACTACTGATGTCGGGCAAGTACGGGTGCGAATTTGTGACTTAGGCGTCCACCGCTTCTCGCCGTGCCTGGACAGGTCACTTCACTTCCTGGGTGACGATGTGCACGTCCACCGGAGGGGCATCCCGTAAAAACCGATGTATGGCCGACAAGTAGAGGTATCTCCGCCAGCCTCTCTGAGCAGAACGGCCAAACACGACTTGCGTGATGTGGTTTTCCCGGACCACTTTGGCTACCGCCTCAGCGACACCCTTGCCTCTGGTACGGATGACTTTGGCTCCTAGATTCTCGGCGAAGCGAATGTTCTGGTTAAGCGTGCGCTGGTTTTCCGGGGTGTCATCAACTCCGATATCGACGTAGATGACATATAGATCGGCTTCGATGCGATGCGCCATGCGTCCGGCGCGAGCGACCAGGTACTGTGCTGCAGGATTGGAGCTGATGCAGACCCCGATGCGCTCGCGCACGCCGATGCCGGTCGCAGTACCTTCTTTTTCGAGATAGGTCTCGAGACTGCGATCCACGGCGCGGGCTACTTGTTGCAAGGCAAGTTCGCGCAGAGCAATCAGGTTTCCCGGACGGAAGAAGTGTCCCAAGGCCCGCTCAGCGCGTTCGACCGGGTAAATGTCGCCACGGCGCATGCGTGTCTGCAGAGCTTCGGGAGTAAGATCGGCCATGACAATTTCATTGACGCGCTGCATCACCCAGTCGGGGACGGTTTCCCGCACCTGCACGCCCGTGATGCTTTGCACCAGCGGCATCAGGCTCTCGATGTGCTGCACATTCATGGTGGAAATGACATCGATGTTGGCGTCGAGCAGTTCCATCACGTCCTGATAGCGCTTACGATTTCTGCTCCCCTCGACGTTGGTGTGTGCCAGCTCATCCACCAGGGCGACCTGCGGCTTGCGAGCGAGGATGGCGTCCACGTCCATCTCCTCGAAGGAGGCCCCCTTGTACTCTAGTTGGCGGCGCGGGACGGTCTCCAGCCGGGATGCCAGCTCGGCTATCGTCTTGCGGCCGTGGGTTTCGACCACGCCGATGACCACATCTTCGCCGCGAGTCTTGCGGCGAATGCCTTCGCTGAGCATGTTGTGGGTCTTGCCCACGCCCGGGGCGTATCCGAGAAAGAGCTTGAAGATGGCCTGCTTCTTCTGTGGCGCGGTCTCTTCCAGCCATTGTTCGGGCGTCTTCGGCATGCGAGGCTATTGTCGTCGAGAGCAGGACATCATGTCGATTGGATTACAATTTGCAGCGTGAAAAGACCGGTGCGGGTCATCTTACGCTTCGCCAGCGCGGCCGCCATCATTTTCGCGATTGTCTGGGTCTATTACCGCCTGATTCACGTCAACTCGACCACAGTTGGTTTTACTTTTCTGGTCGCGGTCCTGATCGTCTCTGCCGCCTGGGGTTTAAAGTACGCTATCTTCATGGCGGTGGTCGCGACCCTCGCATACAACTATTTTTTCCTGCCGCCGCTGCTCAAGTTCACCATCGCCGACCCGCAGAACTGGGTGGCGCTGATGGCATTTCTGGCCTCCGCGGTGATTGCCAGCAACCTTTCGGAACGCGCCCGCCGCGAGGCGTTGCAATCCAATCAGCGGCGCCGCGAAGTCGAGCGTTTGTACGCATTCAGCCAGCAGTTGTTAGTGACCGACAATTTCTTCGGTCTGCTGAACAATCTCCCGAACTACATCGTGGATTCCTTCGGGGTGAGTGGAGCGGCAATATTCCTGGACAATAAGCAGAAGACCTATTTCTCAGATCTTGATGTGCAGTCGCGTCTGCCGCTCGAGCGCTTGAAGTCGGTCAGCGGCCGGGGAGAACCCGTGCTGGACCGCGAGAATGCAGTCTGCTTCATGCCCATCCGCATGGGCGTGCGCCCGATGGGAACCATGGGGGTAGTGGGATGCCAATTGTCGCGGGAAACCCTTGAAGCAATCGGCAGCCTGGTGGCGATTGCCATTGAGCGCGCCACAACCATGGAGAAGCTGACCAAGGCGGAGGCCAGCCGTGAGAGTGACCGGCTGCGCAGTCTGCTGCTGGACTCGGTCACGCACGAGTTCCGCACCCCCTTGACCGCCATCAAGGCCTCCGCAGAAACCCTGCAGTCCGAAGTGCAGCTCGACAAACCACAACTCAAAGAGCTGGCCACGGTGATTAATGAAGAGAGCGACCGGCTGAATCGCCTGGTGGAAGAGGCGTCCGAGGTGGCGCAACTCGATGCACACCAGATCGAGATCAACCTCGAACCTCATCAGATCAGCGAAGCTGTCGATCTGGCGTTGCAGCAGTCCAAGCATGTTCTGGAACGACACTCGGTTGGAACAACGATCCCCGACGGACTTCCGCCGGTGCGAATGGACGTGAAGCGGATCGCTGAAGTTCTCTCGCAGTTGCTGGAAAACGCTGGCAAATATTCTCCGCCCGATACCCCAATTCAAATCTGCGCAGAAGTCCGTGACAATCAGCTGGTCACCTCCGTTGCCGACCACGGGCCGGGAATCGAAGATATCGAGCAGACAATGATCTTCGAGAAGTTTTACCGGGGCCGCAATCAGCGGGTTTCGGTTCAGGGGACGGGAATGGGACTGGCAATCGCCAAGGCCATTGTCGAATTGCATGGGGGAACCATCGGGCTGACCAGCCAATTGGGACGGGGATCGGTTTTCTGGTTTACGTTGCCGCTGAGATAGGGCGGGGGCCATGTGGTTATAGCGGTTCCAGCACCGAGCCGATACACGCCTGCAAGTGGCAGCCACGTGGGGCAACATATCCGGCTCTGCGGGGTTAGGATTAATGAGTACTCTGAGGAGGTTTATGTTCGAACGCCTTTTCCAGCCCATGCACTTGCTGGTGATTCTTTTCATCGCAGTGCTGGTGTTTGGTCCGAAGAAGCTGCCCGAGCTTGGCAAAAGCCTGGGCGACGGTATCAAGGGTTTTCGCGATGCGTTGCGTGAGACTCAGGCTGCAGACAGCGCCGACGCTAAGGGCACGGCCGAAGAGAGCGAGAAGAAGGTCTAGCTGTTTACCTTCCTTCTGCACCCAGGTTAGCGCCGAAAAGCATCGGCGCGAACCTGCGGCACCCAGCCACCAGCCACTCGTAATCAGATGAAAAACATTGAGCAGGAGTGTGTAGCGTCTTGGGGCTCGCCATCTCCTGCCATTGCTCGTACACTATCGGATCGAAATTCACTACTGATCGTGGGGCGGTCGTTCCAACACACTCGACTGGAGCATCGTAATGAAAACGCGAATCACTACCTTCGGATTCCTCGCGCTTGTGATGCTGATTGCCGTTCTCAATCGCGCCAACGCGCAGACCATTCGTTGCTCTTCCGATGATGGCAGGCGTCACTACTGCGCGGCGGATACACGGGGTGGAGTGCAGTTGTCACGCCAGGTCAGCGGCTCGCCCTGCACTCAGGGTTATTCCTGGGGATATGACCGCAGCGGGATCTGGGTGGATCGCGGCTGCCGCGCCGACTTTGTGGTCAGCGGCTACGGCGGGGGCGGGTATCCCGGCGGCGGGTACCCTGGCGGAGGAGGAACGATCAGGTGCTCGTCAGAGAATGGAGGGCGTCAGTTTTGTCCTGCCAATACGCAAGGAGGAGTGCAATTGTCGCGCCAGGTCAGCGACTCTGCGTGTATTCAGGGCTCAACCTGGGGTTGGGATCGGGGTGGAATCTGGGTGGATCGCGGTTGCCGCGCCGACTTTGTGGTCGGCGGCTACGGCGGGGGCGGGTATCCCGGCGGCGGGCACCCTGGCGGATACCCGGGAGGAGGTTCTGTCCAGACCATTACCTGTTCCTCTGACGATGGCGGTCGCCGCTACTGTCCTACAAACGTCTCGGGGGGAGTTCAACTCACGCGGCAAATCAGCGGCTCACCGTGCGTTCAAGGCTCCTCCTGGGGATGGGATCCGCGAGGCGTATGGGTAGATCGCGGCTGTCGCGCCGAGTTCCGAGTAACCAGCGGAGGAGGCGGATATCCCGGCTATCCCGGCGGATCTCCCGGTGGCGGCTATGGCAACGAGATTACTTGCTCCTCTAACGATGGCGGACGCCAGTACTGCCCCACTGGACCGAATCGCAACGTCAGCTTGAAGCAGCAGATCAGCGGCTCTCCCTGCACTGCCGGACGAACCTGGGGAGCAGACCGCAACGGAGTCTGGGTGGATCGCGGCTGTCGCGCGGTATTCAGCGTTCGACGTTGAGCTGACGCAAGGAAGGAGTGAATTTTCAGACGAAGAACATACTGTTGTGAGAGGGCGTGGCTTCACCCCCGGCAATAAGACTCCTCGTCGTTTGTCATCACCAGCCTGCGAACGATCTGCACCCGCAGCGGGTTATGCTGAGCCCGCATCGTGGGCGAAGCATCTATGCTTTCGGCCGACTCCAATAGTCTGTCTCCCAATGCTGGTTGGTAGGGCACTCTGTGTAGCTGCTTGCTGACAGGAGCGTTGGACGCTTGATCGACACCTTTCCCACAGACTTTTGAACGTCCTTGTTGAAATTCATCTCGACATGTTTCGGGCTTGACAAGATTCGCGCACACCATGATCACTTGCTCCAACTGTCGCCCTTCCTTCACCGAGTAGCTGGCGCAGGGGTTTGTTGTTGTTGTGCAGGACCCGGAAACGAAACGCGAGGCGCCTGCCTGGAACCTTCTTCCGCCTTGAAGTAGGCGTCGTTGCGGGTGAAGCCGCCCAAGCTGGCGACGATGTTGTTGGGGAACAGGGAAATGTAAGTGTTGTAGTCCTGCACAGCCTGGTTGTAGCGGCGGCGCTCGACGGCAATACGGTTTTCGGTTCCCGCCAGTTCGTCCTGCAGGCGCATGAAGTTTTCATTCGATTTGAGCTGGGGATAATTCTCGACCAGTACTAGCAGGCGGCCCAGGGCGGAATCCAGTTGGCCGTTGGCAGCGATCTTTTCTTGCGGGTTGCGGGCGCCGAGCAAGGCAGAGCGCGCATTGGCGATGTCGCCAAATACGGTCTGCTCCTGGCTGGCGTAGCCTTTCACGGTTTCTACCAGGTTAGGAATCAGGTCAGCTCGCCGTTGCAGTACCACATCGACCTGCGACCATGCCGCGTTCACGGTTTCGCGCTTGCGGACCATCTCGTTACGGTGGCTGACGTACACGCTGCCGAACCACGCCACCAGCAGGGCTACTATCACCAGCACGATCAGAAAAATCTTCATGGCTTTCCTCTGAGAGCTCTTCAGGATGACGGACGAGGGCTGTTCGAAACTCTCCGCCACTGTTCTTTCGGTACAGCTCGGTCAATCTCGCTAATGAGCGACGCCAGGCCCCGGATATAAAAATGATAAGTTTCGCGCACACCAGCCTGCAGCCGGCGCTCTTCCCTGAGATCCAACGCCGCAAGGAAGGGAGCTGGATCCACCCCAAACTGTCCTCCGGCCTGAGTGACCAGTTCGCGCCGCGACTCGGGGATGGGTGCGCCTACAACAATCAAACAATGCCGAAGGAGTGCTGAAACCTGAGAGGCTGACTTGGCCAGCACGCGCTCCAGCTCCTGCTCGTCTTCGTGGGCAAGAAGATAATGCTGGCGAAGGCGCAGCAGGGTGTTACGCAGTTCGTGTTCCACTTCCAGACGGTGAAGATTCATGGGAACGTCAATCTCAGGGATCGCGTCCCTGCCGTAAAGGATGCGATGACTGGCCTGGATATCCAGCATCTCCATGGCATAGACATCAGCCGAGGCTCGCATCTCTTCGGCTGTGAGCAACAGGGGCGGACGTTGTCCCAGATGCTTCGACCACCATTGCACCACAGGGGCCAGCTTGTCTAGCTCGGCGGAGCTGGCGTCTTTGAGAATGCAGAGCAGGTTCAGGTCAGAGTATTTTTCGCTGAAGTCGTCGCGGGCGGCAGAACCGTAGAGCACAACCGATTCGAGGTTTCGACCGGCAACGCTTTGCAGGCGCTGGACCAGTTCTTCGAGTTTGCCATTGGCGTTGCTCATTGCTTATTAACCGTGGCTTCAAACCTTGTGTGGAGTTGCGCCTTGCCTGGCCCCCCACGGGGTCATCGTAGGTTTACAAACACCAGGTCCTTCGACTCGGGCCTCATCTTTATTATTCGGCCCTAGCTCAGGATGACAAACGAAAGAACCTTTCAGTTCTCGCGCAGCCACTCTGCCGTTCCCCCGCTACCATGAGCCGCCGGCGCCACCTCCGCCGCTGGAGCCGCCGCCAAAACCTCCAAAGCCTCCGCCGGAGTAGCCGCCGGAGCTGCCACCCCACCCTCCTCCGCCTCCCCATCCACCGCCCATCCCACCCAGCGTGCCGGCCCACCAGAGTCCGCCAAGACCGGAGCGGCGACGGATGCCGCGCCCGCCGCCCCCTCCTAGTCCTCTTCCGATCAGGAAGATGATCAGGATAATCAGCCAGGGAAGCCACCAGGGAATCGAAACGTGCTCACGTCGCTCAGCCGGCGCCGGAAGCTCGCCAGTCAGCTTGACTCCTTTTTCGGCGGCGATCAGTTGAGCCAGCCGGCCAACCGCCAGCAGCACCGCTCCGCTGTAGTTGTTCTGGCGAAGCAGGGGAACCATCTCGCGGCCGATGTCCCCGGCCCGGGCATCATTAATTATGGGTTCGAGGCCGTAGCCGACCTCGATCTTGTATTGGCGCTCCTGCGGAGCCAGGAGCAGCAGCACGCCGCGGTCGTCTTTCTGTCCCACTCCCAGATGCTTGAAGAGATCGACGGCGTAATCCTCACGCGTTTCGCCCTCCAGGGAACGCACGGTTACGACGGCGATCTGTGCTCCCGTCTTCTCATCCACTTCCTTGCAGAGCGCCTCGACCCGCTGGATAGTTGCCGGATCGATCACCTTGGCCAGATCGATCACATACCCGGTGGGGCGGATGTCGGCGATCTTCTCGGCTGATGCGAGACCTGCCAGCAATCCCACCGCCACGAGAATAAGAAAAGGCAGGCGCCGCTGGGATCGATTCGGCATGCATGGGTTGAGCTAGCTAACCTAATAGCGGGAGGAAAAAGCGTCAAGACATTCCGCATGCGGAGTGTCTAGGGAACGGTAACCTTGAGGTTAGCTTTTGGCGTAAGCAAATCGTTGTTTAGGCCGAGTACTCCGACACTGATGACGTGCTTTCCGGCTGTTAGATCTTGAAATCGAAGGCGCGTGTCGGTGGTGACCACTGGGGAGCAATGATCCAATTGATACTGTAGGACACCAAGCTGGATGCCGGGCTCGGGAACGACATCGGGAGAGTGCAACCAGATATTGTTCACCTCCACTTCGACGGCGGCGATGTGCAGTTTGGCGTTCTGATCCTTGTCTCTGAGCCGAGCTCGGAGCGTTGGGCCGCCGCTCGGCCCAAGCCAATCGGTCCAGTCTTGCGCGGATGAACTGGGCAAGAACCCCAGCAGGAGCAAGAGAAGGCTGAGGCCGAAACGAAGTTTGGGCGATGTCGTCACAGTGGTGGCACGTCAAGACAAGCGATTCAGTGTCCCACACAAATCCTGGGTGGGACAGGCGAGATCGCCTTGATTGTGAGAAGATCGGGACGGGGATCATCGCTCCCCGCCCCAGTTGAACGGAACTACTTCCGCAGCTTGCGGCGCACCACTCCCGCCAGCCCGCACAGCCCGCTACCCAGCAGCAGCATGCTTCCCGGTTCGGGCACGGGATCTGTGGTGTACTTGAAGACGATCCCATCGTTGAAGAAGTGGCAATTCGGATCGAAACCGAAAGCCACATTTCCGCTGTTGTTCAGGTACGCCTGTAGCGCCGCCAGCTCAGAGGAATTGAAAGTCAGCCAGTAGGTTTGCGGCGTCGTGGTAAACGAGGGGCTGCCCAGCAGCGTGTTCCCTGAAGTCAGCACGCTGGCGCCGAACAGGTTCTCGGCGGTCGCATTGGCCGGACTGTGGCTGGGATTGTTCGTCCCGATATAATCCACAAAATTGCTGATGTTCGGATCCGGGCTGCCCAGATCGTACTGGTATTGGCAGGTTGTCACCGGCTTGGAGTTTTGCGTGTTGCTCAGGCAGGTTACCGGCGCAGGCGAGGCGGCCGGATTCGGCGTGTTCAGCGCGCTGTCGAACATGTGAATGTAGAGAATATTGGGATTGGCGTTCCAATTCTGAATGTTCGTGAACCCCAGCTTGGCGCTAGTGATGGTCTGTCCGGCCAGACTGATCCCTGAAATGGACCACGAGTACAGAAAGTGATGATCGATGTCGTTCATGTCGCTCGGCACGGGGTGGAAACTGTATGTCGTACCGAAGGTGGCGGGGGATACCAGTAGCAGAAGTACAAGAACCCAAAGTTGCTTCATCCAGGAGCCCTCTTTCATGACCCAACCACTTCATAGGCAATTGTCTTTCCATCTGGGACTGCTGCGGCAATCTCCTGCCTCACCGTATGCCATTGAAAAAAAGCAGATTACACACATCCAGAATCGGGGTCGGCAAGGTCCGCAGTCGCCGCTGGAAAATGTGCAAATTGCTTCACATCTCTAGGAAGGCATTGGGTAGGAGGCAGGCTTGTGCGCTACAGACGCCCTGTCCACAAGTCTCCGAGGTGGCGCGGCGCCCCGTCCGCGCCATCCAAGCCCGCCTACGGCGTGAAGAGTTCCAAGCGGACATGATAGGTAACCGACTGGCCGGGCTTTAGTGTGACCATACCGGTGTTGGTCTTTCCCCAGGCGGGGTTGAATGGATCCACAAGATTGAACTGCGGTTCGATGGCGACCACCGGCTTCTCCGGCGGTGCGTACACCTGGAAGGCCAGAATCTGGCGGGATAATGCAATAACTCGTAAGCCATATTTGGCAGCAGGATCGGCCAGGGTCACCTCGGGGGCGCCATTCGCAGAGCGCTGCAGGTCGGTGAAATTGTCGTCGAGATACTGTTTGGCAAGGGTCTTGCCGGCTGCAGCGGTGAAATCGAAATCGGTGCCGGCTGTAGGCAGCAATTTGCCGCTAGGAAAAACATCGTCATAGTTGTTGACTTCGACTCTCATCTTTGCCGGGATGTGCAGTTTCGCCTGCGTGCGGTCCCCACTGAGAATCGCAAACCAAGGGTGCCAGCCAATCCCCATGGGCTCCGGTTCCTTGCCCACGTTCCTTGCGGTTACCTCCAGGTCGATGGCGCCGACGCTCAGCGTAGCTTTGAAGTTGAGGTCAGTTTGGGAAAGCCAGTGTCCGCCGAAGTCGCCAGCGTGCACGAGCGCGGTGACAACACCACCGTCCGCGGTTTTATTGGAGGAAAACTTATCCATCTTTGAGGCCAGAATCAGGCCGTGCATGGAGTGCAACTCGGCGCCGGGATTCTTCCCTTTCCAGTTTGCCGGCAGCGAGACCGTCCTGCCCATGATGGTGGCCTCGATGCCCTGGCCATCGGGCGCAAGCTTGCCGCGAATGCGGTTGGCATAGGGCACAAGAAATGCGCCACCCAGGCCGAAGGCGGCGTTGCCGAATTTGTCGTCGGGGCCGCCAGAGAGCTTCTGTTGTGCTTCTTCGACCGAGGGAGACTGCAGCAGGTCGACCTCTCCTGTGCCCGGCACATAAGCGCGGATCTGAAAGGTATTCATGCCGCGTCCGGGCAGAAGCTCGATGGAGAGGAACTGCGCACCTTCGCCGCTGCGAGTGCGGGTTGCGGTCAGCACAGGCTGGCCCCCCATCTGAATATTCGTGTTCTGATCAGCCGCATAGGAAAGTGCAGTCAGGTAAGACGTTGTCAGGAGAGCGCAGCAGGCAAAAAAGTGAGTAACGGTCAGATTCATCCAGGCGTCCCTCGATGGGTGGATTCGAAATCAGAATTGGACGGCTAGATGATACATGGGCGGAGCAAGGCATTTGTAATCGGGGAAACTGAAAACGGGTAATCTGGTCGTACCGCGACCTACGGTAGCATCTGCAGGGCAATCAAACCGCGAGATCCTTCGACTCGGGCCGGGATTGTTATATCCCGTCCTCGCTCAGGATCACACCTGTCAGATTCTTTCGAACCTCCAGGGCGGACAGGCGAGATCGCCTGTCCCAAACATGCTTGTCTCACCACTACGTCGGCATTGGACCCATTTCAGACAGTCTCGATGCTAGGCGGCGGGAGAACTGTCGGCCACCAGGGCAGAGTTCCCTGCCTGGAAGGCCGCAATTGCCTCCTCTTCCGTGGGGTGAATTTCAAACACGCTTTCGATCCGGGCTCCTTCGATCAGCTGCTGAATGTGGCTGGGCACACCGGAGATGCGGATATGCCAGCCAGAGGCCTGTGCCTGCATGTATTGCAGCCACAAGCTGCCCAGATCGCCGCTGCACATATCGGTGAGGTTGGAAAGCTCCAGCACCACATTGCGGGAAGAAGCTGCCAGCGCGAACACCTGACGGGAGATGGTCTCTACTTCATTGCCAAAAAGAATTTTGCCTTTGAGGTAGACAACGACTACCGAGTCCACTTTCCGGAAACTTGCAGTTAAATGCATCTTGACTCCCTGGTGACCCCCGCGGTCTCCTCTCGGCCGAACTGTTGATTGCTAACACCGCTGCAACACTCTTCACTCACTAGCAATCTAGCAGGCTCTTGTTGCAGGAGTGTAAATCGGGGAAAGATTCGTAATTCATTCGCCTGGACAGAATCTCCGCGCTGGCCAACCGCTGATCATTGCGGAATACGTACATTCACTTCCGGGGTTCGGGGTTGCACAATTTTCATTGCATGTTAATGATCCATTAACCTGTGGAAATCAGAATTTTCCTATGTGGAACGGGGTCTGCGACACGCTGATCATTTCCGATGTCCATTTGGGGTCGGAAGTTAGCCGCGCCGGAGATGCTCTCGATCTGCTGAAGAATTCCAGCTTCCGTCGCCTGATCCTGCTGGGCGACATGTTCTGCGATCTGAATTTCCGCCGCCTGAAGAAACAGCACTGGCAGTTTCTGTCGTACATCCGAAAGCTCTCCAACCCTAAGCGCGGGGTGGAAGTGGTCTGGGTCGAAGGCAATCACGACCAGGGGCTTTCTACGCTGATGTCGCACCTGGTGGGCGTGCCGGTGTATCAGCGGTACGCGTGGTCTTATGAGGGACTGCGGCATGTAGCGGTGCATGGGCACCAGTTTGACGGGTTCGTGATTAATAACATCCTGCTGAATCGCTTCGGCACTTTCTTCTACCTGCAGATCCAAAAGCTGGATCACAAGAGCAAGGCATTCGCCCGCTATCTGGACCGGCTCAACACGAGCTGGCTGCGGCTGTCCGATAAGGTCGCCCGCGGGGCCATGGGACTGGCGCGGCAAGTCAAGGCCGATCGCGTGTTTTGCGGACACACGCACGTGGCCACTGCAATCGAGAAGGACGGGATCAGTTACTACAACACAGGTTCATGGACGGCCTCGCCCTGCACATTTATCACCATCGATGAGGAAGGAGTGCATATCCATGAGCACCAATCGCCAACTGACGATCATTATTCCGGCCAAGAACGAGAAGAGCTATCTTCCGCGCTTGCTCGCGTCGTTGACGCGGCAGGATTATCCGCTCCTGCGGACTACGAAAGTGTTTATTGCTGATGCCGGCTCGACCGACGGCACGCAGGAAATAGCGCTCGGGTTTCGCGATTCGCTGGATGTGCAGGTGATTCCCGGAGGGCTTCCCTCAGTCGGCCGGAATGCGGGCGCCCGCCTGGCCGACAGCCGCTACTTGCTGTTCATCGACGCGGACATGGAGTTGGATGATCCCACGCTGATCCGGCGCGCGCTCGCGACCATGCAGCGCCGCAAGCTGCAGTGCCTGACGACGAACATCCGCTGCTCAAATGGCAGGATCAAAGATCACGCTTTGTATGCTGGCAACAACCTGGTGCAGCGCTTCGCCTCCTTTACCAAGCCGTTCGCGACCGGGATGTTCATGCTGTTTGAGAAGAAGGCATTCGATCGCCTGGGCGGGTTTCATGAGCGCGCGTTGTATGCCGAAGATTATCTCCTGAGCAAGAAAGTTCCGGTGTGGCGCTTTGGAATCGTGCGGGGACACATCCTGACATCGAATCGCCGCTTCAAGAAGATGGGCTGCTTCAAAATTGTGCGTATGTTTCTGAGAACGGCGGTGAATAGCTGGAATGAGAGTTACTTCCTGCGCGATCACAAGTATTGGCAGGAGCCGGTTTCGGGGAGTACACAGCTGAGCAACTGAGCGCCAGCAAATCAGCCTGCAACTGAGCCAGATAGTTGGCGCAACATCGCCATCTCACCAACTGTGCGGCTAGGGTACACCCCTTCTGGGTCAACGAGGGCACTAGTCGCACCCTACTCCCGCTTGACTTCGCAGCCGAGGCCTGCTCCGAGGAAGATCACACCTCGCTCGTCTGTAAACCCAGCCTGGTCGCACCAGCCCCCTTTGTTGGAGTCGTCCAACATTGGCGTCAACGAGATTTGGTGGTGCTCACCATCCGAACTGGTAGTTACGACCAGCTGAAACGATTTCAAAGGTTCAAGTCTGTGTGCATTCCAGCCTGATTCGCGGAGATATGCTAAAAGCTGCTCGCGATCGCCGTACCGGCCATATCGCTCCCGATAGTTAACTTCCTCCGTGTTCAGGGTACGAAGGATTCCTAGGTGTTTCGAAATTGCTTCGAATTTACCTTCTTCTCGGGTGCGCGCAGCGAGCGTGAGAATAAGGCCAAGTACCGTGCATGAGAGAAAAGACAATCTCTTCACACTAACCTCCCGTCGGGAATGGTCATCGGCGCACAAAATTCTATCTCCACTTATCCAAGCGTCACAGCTGTTGTCTGCCACCAAAAAATAACCTGGACTTCGGGATTTTCTCCAGGTTGGGTGACCAGAGCTGAGCCAAACCGCCTCACTTCGGCTGACACTCCCTCTCCGGCGTCCGCCCGAATTCCTCGAGCATTTCATGGGAGACGGCGTTCCCGCGGACAATGGCACTGAAGATGCGTCCGCTGTTCCGCACCGTTCGTTTCTGGGTCTGAGGATCCAGCTCGACCAAGCCGAAGCGCAGGGCCCAGCCGTGGTTCCATTCGAAGTTGTCAGTCAGGGTCCAGTGAAAGTAGCCGCGGATATCGTGCCCGCTGCGAATCAGATCATGGACCTCGCGGGCGGCATTCACGATGAGCCAGGGGCGCAGGCGATCGGCACGGTCGGGAACACCGTTCTCAAGCACATAGATCGGCTTCCCCAGGCTCGATACGCGCTGAACGGCGAGTGCGATCGCCTGAGGATAGATTTCGGGAAATGGAAATCCCAGGTCGCTATCGCCCTGAATGGCGTCTGGCGGAAAAATCACGCGGCCGAACAGGGTGGAAGGTGTAGTGGGATTGAACTCGACTCGCACACGTCCATAGACGTTCACTCCGGCGAAGTCGAGCTTGCCGCGAGCTTCGGGAACGTCACCGGTAATGATTCCAACGGGAAAACTGGTTTGTCCTTTCTCCACAAGATCGATGAAGGGATCGTTGTAGAAGAAGCCTTGCCAGCGGGCCAGGCTGCGGTCGAGAACGGAATCGGGGTCGGCGGGCTGGAAGGCGAGATAGTTTTGCGTCCAGCCGACGCGCGCGGACGGCTGCAGCTGATGTATGGCGTCGTAAGCGGCGGCGTGTGCGCGTGCCAGGTTGGCGATCACGCGGCAGGCATTGGCGAAATCTCCGGCTTTGCCGGGAGGCCATTCCCCGACCTGGTATCCGAGAATGGCATAAACATTAGGCTCGTTGAAGGTGAGCCAGTCCTGACAGAGATCCCCGAGCGCTTCGACGGTCCGGCGAGCGAATTTTTCAAAAGCTGCGACCGAATCCGGCGAGGCAAATCCCCCCTGCTCTTCAAACCACAGAGGATTAGTGAAATGATGCAGGCAGACGAACGGTCGAAGCTGGCGCTGTTGCAACCCGGTGAGGATCTCGCGGTAGCGCTTGATTGCGGCGGAATCGAAGTCACCGCGGCCAGGCTCGATGCGGCTCCATTCCACCGAGAGGCGAAGCGCATTCAATCCCAGGTCGCGAGCAAGATCCAGATCGGGGTCAGCGTTGTGCCACCAGTCGCAAGCCAGGCCGCAGCAATCACCGGAGCGGATCCGGCCCTGGGCCTCCCACCGCGCCCACTGACAATTAAGGTTACCGCCTTCGTTCTGGTAAGAAGAGGTGGACACGCCCCAAAGAAAACCAGCCGGGAATCGCAGAATGCCATTGGATGAGGAGTCCGCCATGCCGTTCGATGCCAAGCTGCCAGCTTACCAGAGACAGGCTCCGTTGCAGCATACGTGGTCTTTGTGACGGGCTGAAGGGCCGACGCTCACGCGGTTTCGCTCTTCACCAAAAGCCACGGAAGGGTCAGCCAGCTTTGACAGGGCGCGGCTTTAGCCGCGCCGATAAGGCTCCTCCTTATTTGTCATCACGACCCGGTGAAGGCCGGCTAGGACCTGCAGTTCCGCTCATCGCGGACAACTCTGGCCTTGGCAGTCCCGCCCGGCTCGGAGTTCTTCGACACCGACAGGGGATCCCATCAGAGCCTTTGGCCCATTCCTGAGATGCTTTGAAGAACACATCATGAGCTCCGCTTCCCAGCTCTCCTTTTCAGAACATTCCTTCCCGCAGATTAATGCCGTATTCCAAATAGGCCTTCAGGCAACAAGCCATGTTCATCCACCCTCCGCAGTTGTCGTAGGAGCTGTTCAGGTCGTGCTGCGTCTGATGCCAGCCGGATTCGGCAATGCGCACCAGGGTCGAGTTGGGGGAAAGCGTCTCAAAAGTCATTTCCACTCTGGTGTTGTAGTCGGCTGACGCAGGCAGCTGGTTGGGACTAGGCTGTTGCCCGGGTTTGGGCTCAGCCGCAGCCGCCCACTCGAAGACGATGCGCTCGTTAGGCACGACTATTTTCACGTGAACCGGAACCTCGCCGGGAAAATCAGCGAATTGCCAGATGACCTCCCTGCCTTCGACTAGAGGGCCGCTGGAGCCTCCAGTGGCGAAGTATCCGCGAATCTTGCTGGGCTTGTAGACGGCGTCGAAGACCTCCGCGCGCGGCTTATTGATTTTGGCCTGTATCTGAAATTTGAGTTCCATGGATTCCTCCTCGGCGAATTTAAACTATATGTTATAAATATATAACATGTCAACCGGGAGCCGGCAGGAATTGGTTTTCAAAGCCCTAGCCGATCACCGCCGGCGGGAGATTCTCGATCTCTTGAAGGACCAACCCAGAACTACGGGCGAGCTTTGCCAGCACTTTCGCAGCCTGGACCGCTGCACCGTGATGCAGCACCTGGGGGTGCTCGAGAAGGCGGATCTGATTATCGTCAAACGCGACGGACGGTTGAGGTGGAACTACATCAATCCGCTGCCCATTAAGGAGATTTACGATCGCTGGATCAGCGGTTACGCGGCGGGAGCCCTGGAGATTCTGGCGCGGATGAAACGGGAGATTGAGGGTTAGGCGTGGCCCACGCCTGCCCCTTCTCGGCGCAATGTTAGCCAGGCTTTGACAGGGCGCGGCTTTAGCCGCGCGATAAGGCTTCTCTTTGTTTGTCATCACGAGTCGGCGGCAGCCGGCGAGGGATGCGCAATTCCTGGTCATCCCTTGCCGCGGAACAAATAAAACAGCTCGATCACCAGAATGATCACTACCATCAACTCCAGCAGAAAGGTTCTTCCCTGGTGAAATTCTTCTGTCATGTAGCGGTACAGTTCCTCAGCTGTCTGCAATTTCTGCTTGACGAGGTTCTTGTAGTCGGGCACTCCCACCTTGCTGGCGGCCAGGCGATAGAGGCGGGCGGCGAACATATCGCTGAGGAATTTGATGGCATTGTCGGTGCGTTCGACCAATTCCGTCACTTCGACCGTAGTGGCCTCCAGGCGTGAGGCCTCGCTCGCCAGGCGCCACTTGGCGCGGAGTCCTGTACGGCGCTTCAGGGAGCGATACACATTGTTGAGCTCGCGAGTCAGCAGCTCGTCATAGTGGCGGAATTCCAGGAGCTGCGAATTGGCATATTCGAGGATCTGGATCGCGGCCCGCGCACCGGCAGGGGTGTCGTAGATCAAGGCCCCGTTCCAGCCCACGACCACCAGGTCCGTTGGGTAATAGGAGAGGCTGCTCTGCAGGACTTCGGCCTTCTCGGCATCCGCAAGGTCGGCAGTCTCTCCGCGAACCACCATGGCGATTTGTGTTCCGTGGCGTGAAAGCAGTTCGCTAGCCGTAGGATTACCGACCATCTCGCGCAGATGGAAGATGTAGTAGTCCTCGCTGAGCCACTGGGTATAGGGACGAATCAGGGCAGGGCGGGCGGGTTCGATGCGTTGCCGGACCACATCCAGGGCTTTACCCTCCAGGTCCGATTCGAACATCCATTTTCCCGCCAGCTGAACCAGGCCATCCCAGGTATCTGAGAAAGGCAACTCGAACATGACGCTGACGACGCCATAATCGTAGTATTTGAACTGTACGTCGAGGGACACCTGGCCGAAACTGCAGACCTTGGAGAGATATTCGACTACCGGAGGGTGTTCGAATCCCACGTATTCTGGGGCGGGGTGTTTCGCCACCCCCTTCTGCACGGTTTGCGCGCCAAGGCGCTGGCGCAATTCCTCCAGTTGGATTTCCTCCGCCAGATCGTAGAGGAACAGCGCAAGTGCAGTCCCGGTGACAGTCTGTGAGGGCGTTTCCAATGGGTTCACCTTGTATCCCGTGGCAAGAGGCAGAGCCGGTGAGATCATAACGGACCGGCTAAGAGACCGGGTGGACCGAGGACCGTTTGATTTTAACGTTTTGTTAACAATTTAGAACGGGTTCTAACGTACTCTATCTCCGCCATGAATGAGACGATGAGCCTGGAGCGCACGGACAACGCGAATGGCGGGCCGACAGTATTGAAGTTGAACGGGCCGCTCACCATCACCACCTTGTTTTCTTTCCAGGAGGCGGTTCGCAAGGACCCGCCGTCGGTTCTGATCCTGGACCTGGCCGAAGTCCCCTATATGGATTCAGCGGGATTGGGTTCGGTGGTGAATGCCTTTATCTCCTACCAGAAGAATAATCGACGGCTCGCTCTGGTCGGAGTAAACGAGCGCCTGATGAATCTGATCAAGCTCACCAAAGTCGACATGTTCTTGCCGATTTATGCCAACCTCAACGATGCGGAATCGAAGCTCGGCAGGGCGGTCGGACGCTGATCGACAGAGACCTGCGAGCCAGGAGGCAGCTTGTCCCGCGCATATCATCTCGCACAGATCAATATAGGACGCTTGCTGGCGCCGCTGGATGACCCAGTGATGGCCGACTTTGTCGCCAACCTGGATCCGATCAACGCGCTTGCCGACAAGGCTCCTGGGTTCGTGTGGCGGTTTCAGACCGAGGAAGGAAATGCCACAGCGGTCCGGCCCTATGAGGACGATCGCATCGCTATTAATTTCTCGGTGTGGACGGATCTGGAGTCGCTGCGGAATTATGTTTTCCGGAGTCCGCATGCGGAGGTGATGCGTCGCCGGCGTGAGTGGTTCGAGCGCCTGACCGACGTCTACGTTGCCCTCTGGTGGGTGCCGGCCGGACATCAGCCGACGGTTGCGGAAGCGGTGGCAAAGCTGGAGCATCTCCGCCAGAACGGACCTTCGCCAGATGTGTTCACGTTCCGTGAGGTATTTCCGCCACCTGATGCTTCGGGGGATGAGAGCGTAAGGCCGGTGGAGGATGCCTGCCCGGCGTAGATGGGCGGGATCGGATAGGCAAACCAAATAATTGTCATCCTGAGCGAGGCATACCAGCTCCCGTCCGAGAGAATGACCTTGCCGTTTCTCCCGGGTGATAGTAAGACTCTTCGCCTATTGTTGCAGGATCACTACCAACCTCCGGGGCCCATGTGCCCCAATCACCAGCAACTTCTCGATATCGGCGGTGCGGCTGCATCCGGTAATCAGGCCAACAAAGGAGCTGCGCGCGGGAAGCCCGCGCTCGGTGACCATTGCAAGTGCACGCTCGAGGTCGGGCACGAGTTGCTGCAGCCGGGCTATGACGATGTGGCAGGGAGCTACAATCGATGATCCGCGACCGCCGCAACCAACCGAAGAAACTAGGATCGACCCGGTGATGGCCACCAATGCCTCAGCTTGCGTGATAGTGGCCTGAGAAGCTTCCGACGGCGGCCCTTGCGACGACCACTTCACTTCCCTGCCATCGGCACGAGTAATGAGCTCGCGGAGCTCAGGAACGTCCTGCACATAGATTTCTCCCACCGGCAGTTCACCCAGGATCTTCGTGAGTGCTTCCACGGTTTCCATGCGGTTAGCTGTGAGCGTCAGCTCGGTGTAATTGGCGGCGCACTCGGCGGCAAAGCGCTCCAGCGGGCTGGGGATCGGTGAAAAGATGCCTCTGGGTTCCGCTCTCGAGGCGGGCAAAGGCACCCGCGCGCGCAGGGCGTTTCGAATACGCTCCAGGATCTGTTCACGGCTGGATTGGCTAGCGCTTTCCATCTTGCCTCTCCCACCACTGACGGAATGATTGCTTAGGAATCTCAGGAGCGGCGTGATATGCGCTCCAGGCGGCAGCGGGATCAAATGATGAGCCCTCATATCCCATGGAGTACAAGGCTCGGGCCGCCGTGCGCGCCAGTGCGCCGAAAATCCGATACCGCGTGGCATCCTGCATCGCCCAGCGCCACAGCTTGAACCCCAAACTCTCCTTGACTGGCTCGTCTCCGGCGCGTACCGAGTTGCGGCGGTTTTCGAGCAGGTGATGCGGCAGATTGATGCGTACCGGACACACCTCGGCACAAGCTCCGCATAAAGAAGAAGCGTAGGAGAGATGGCTGAACTCTGGTCCGCGCAGGTGCGGCGTGAGGACACTACCGATCGGGCCCTGGTAAGTGGCCCCGTAGGTGTGCCCGCCGACGTGGCGGAACACTGGACAGGCATTCAGGCAGGCGCCACATCGAATGCAATGCAAAACCTCGCGCTGCTCGGCATCCGCCAGCAACTCACTGCGGCCGTTATCGACCAGGACAACATGGAATTCGTCGGGTCCGTCAGCCTCGCCAGGCTGACGTGGACCGCCGATCAGAGTGCTGTACGTGGTGATGGGCTGGCCCGTGCCCGCAGTCGCCAGCACTGGCCAGAGGACCGCGAGATCCTGCAGCCGCGGAACAACCTTTTCGATTCCCGTGACCACGACGTGAATGCGCGGAACGCTGGTGCAGAGGCGGCCATTGCCTTCATTAGTGGAGATGGCGATCATGCCGGCATCGGCCACGATGAAGTTCGCGCCTGAGATTCCCATCTCGGCGGAAAAAAATGCCTTACGCAAGGCGCGGCGCGCAGCCGCCACCAGGCTCTGGTGATCGTCGGCGGTAACATCGGGCAGCTTGGCGCGGAATAGCTCCGCGATCTGCAGGCGCGTCAGGTGCATCGCCGGGGTGACGATGTGATATGGCGGCTCGTTGCGTAGCTGGACGATGTACTCCCCGAGATCGGTCTCCCACACCTCGATCCCGGCTTTTTCCAGCACCGGGGAGAGGTGAATCTCCTCCGTCACCATGGATTTGGATTTGACGATGCGCTTGACGCCGCGAGCGACAGCCAGGTCACGGATGTATTCCCGTGCCTCCTCGGAGTTACTCGCCCAGAAGACCTTGCCGCCACGATCGATAACTTGCTTTTCGAACTGCAGCAGATATTCATCGAGGTGAGCTAGCGCTTCGCGCTTAATCTGCTGGCAGCGGTCACGCGCAGCCTCCCAGTCTGCGAAGCGTGATTTTCCCCGACCGACGGCGGTGTCGTAATTATCGATGTTCCACCGGATGATGCGGCGGTGTTCGAGGTCCGATGTCTTCTCTACCGAGTGGCGCAGAAATTCCTGGGCAGCGGTGCCATGCATCAAAGGGTAGCCCCTTTCCCCTGGTTCGGTGTCCTCGCAAGAATGCTAGCCAGATGGATGGTACGGGCACGCGACTTGCCGCGTCGCAGGATGCCATCCAGGTGAAGCAGGCAGCTGGGATCAATGGCGGTAACGTATTCGGCTTCGGTGGATGCGATGTTGGCGGCCTTGGCGTCGCCCATGGCGG
>DASPRM010000075.1 GCA_035624455.1 Terriglobales bacterium | reverse complement strand
AGTCCTCAAAAACCGCAGCGCCCGGCGACAATTTTTGCAAATCGGAGTATTCGCGCGACGGATTCAGCCAAATAAGGTTTGGATAGGAATGAATGTGTTGCGCAACGGCCGCATACTCGGCCGGGGTGAACGGGGACTTTTTTGCCAACACTGCTACCGGGCGTCCATCTTCGCCTAGTCCTCCATCAGCTATAACGATGAAATTTTTCCGTGGGTCGGAAACACCATCTTCATGCAAGGCCTGAATAGCTTGCGAGACCACCCGTAGTGCCTCGCGTGGCTGTTTGAATTCCCAGCGGGTAATGGCGATGAAGCCGTCGGGATTGAGATGGCTGAAGTACTCCCGGAATGCCTCGACGGTGTACAGGTTGTTTTCGCTGAGCGCAAAAGCACCGGCTGCGGTTGAGGCCCAGGTGTCTACCAGAGTCATTTGCACAACATCGTAGGTCGCTTTCGAAGCGCGGATATAAGAGCGTCCATCTTGAATGTGAATGTGTACCTGTGGCCGGTCGTACAAATGGGAGCAATATTCCGCGTATCGTCCCCGCATCACGTCATTCACAATTATCGGATTGATATCAACGCCAGTGACGCTGGGGCTGCCGCTGGCTACAGCGCGGAGCACGTCAATGCCACCTCCCGGCCCGATGATGGCAAAACTCCCGTTGGGACGCAGCACGTTGGCGATGGCAGGAGGCGCAGCCATTAGGCTCTTTTTCCAATTGAACATTGATTCTGCCGGCAATCCGATAAGCGTGGGCGTGGGATGATTTTTCTGTTCCTTATCCCACAACGCCGGATCTGTATTCATGATCGCCGTGGTTGCGTCCGCATCGATCAGGATGTAACGACCGTCCCGCTGCTTGTCCACTTCGATGCGAGATATGGCATTCCACTTGGCGAATTCAATCCGCTGTCGATCCTGCCAAACGCCCTTCGCATACACGACGTCAATCCACCTGCCGGAAGAGTTTGCGGCCAAAAGGAACAAAAACCCAGCTGCCAAGCTGACACAGGCGACTCGGGAGATGAACCTTGTTGACCAAACGGCGGCCGCGATGGCCATAACCACAGAAGCCAAGAGAAGAGCATTGGGTCCACCTACAGAATTAAGCAGTGGAACGACGGCCAGGCATGCTGACGCTCCTCCCAGGAGATCGGCGCCGTAAAGAAAGGAAATCTGTTCGCTGGAGCGCGCAAAGAGTACGGAGAACAACAGGCCCACAAAGAAGAATGGGATCGCCGTCGCTAAGTAGATAATTGTGAGCTTTCCGAAATTTTCGCCATTGACCTGCAAAGACACAGGGATGCGCAGTACCAGCTCTAACGCCAGGAGAATGAAAATTGAATTAAGGGCGCACAAACGGGCGCCAAGTTGTCTAGTCCCGAATCGCCTGAGCCAGTCATGGCGGATATGGGCGAAAACTCCTCCTGAGCCGAGTCCGAGCAGCGCTACCGAAATAGCAAAGAAGGCAAAGTGATAGAACAGCACAACGCTGAAAAGACGAGTCATCGCCAATTCGAGCAGCAGACTGGCAAAACTTACCAGCGCCACGCCAGTCATTACGACCATGCGTTGATCGATTCGACTCTCCGTCTGCTCGGCTATTATCGAAATCGTTGCTTGGCTCATCGGCCTGCGCCAATCGGGGGTTGGTTTGCCTGCACTGCCGCAAGTCGGGTTTTCGCGCCGACGTGGTCAGGATTGAGCTTTAAGACTTGCAGATATTCCCGACGGGCGCCGTTGAGGTCTCCGTTTTGTTCCAGAACACGCCCGAGCCAGAAGTGGTTGTCGACGATATTGGGATCGAGGGCAACGGCTTTTCGCAGGTGGAACTCGGCTTTTACAGGTTCGCCGGTTTCAAGAAATGAACGGCCGAGATAGTAATTCGGGGCTCCCTGATCAGGCGCGATTTGGATGGCATGCGTCAGAACCTGCTCAGCTTCAACATAGTGACCGGTCATAAAATCAATATTTCCGCAGTTGTACAAGGCTGAATAGAGATTGGGCTCTTCGCGAAGGACCTGGGAACAAGCAATTACCGCATGATCGTAGTCGCCTACTTCTCCAAGAAGGCCGGCAAGATCGGCCCGACCTCCTACTGATTTGAACCCCTGGGGCGCCCAGCGGAGACCCATCATCAAGGCCTTTTCGGCATCTGCCTTTCGTCCCACATAGACGTAGGCTTTGGCGAGCGAAAAGTATGCTGGTGCGAAGTCTGGGTGTTCTCGTATCGCCTCCCGGAGCAGGCTTATGGCACGATCGGGGGCACCGCCCTCATTCAGAAGACTTGCCCCCAGACCAACTATCGCTTCCATGTTCTTAGGGTAAAGAGAATACGCGCGATAGAAGACGAGCAGTTCGTTTGCCCAATAGACCTGCTGAAGTAAGCAGCCAACGGCCAGAGCAATGGCCAAAGCAACGCTCGCGGCAACTTGTGCGGTGCGTGCGCTCAGGCTGCCCAAGTTGGGCAACAGGCGAATGGCTTTGGCTGTCAGGATGATGAATCCGACGGAAGGGAGATAAACATAGCGATCACGGACAAAGTCACCGTTTCCAAAGGCTCGCAAATAAAGGACTGGAATCAGAGTGACGATCGTCCAGAGTCCGGCCAGGCTGACTACACGATCTCCGGTTCGGCGAGCCCAATACGAGATCAGGCCAGCGAAAGCAACGAGCAGCAACAGCGGGAGAAAGAAATTGCGGAAGCCTAGGGACTCTATATAGCTGGTGTAATAAAGTGAAGTCAGTCCAACCGGCCAGGACAGGATTCTCAGGTAATTGGCGAGAACAAGGGGTAGTGTGAGCAGTACATCGATATCGCTGTGAAAGGGATCAAACTGCGCCGGGGTTCGATGTAGCGCGATCTTGCGGGCGATCACGTAGACAACGGTAAGAGCAACGTAGGGCAAAGCTGCTAGTGCTGCGTTTCCAATCTTCCGCCAGCGTGCGCGAGCTAGAGTTTCGGGCGGGAAGAGCCATACATAAGCGGCGATTACTAGAGCAAAGGTCACCGCCATTTCTTTTGTCAGCAGCGCGCAGGCCAACAGTAAAAGTGATATCGCTGTCCAGCCAATCTTGTTTTGTTTGCTGCTCCGACTCTGGAGGAAGGCGATGAACGCCAGCATGTAAAAGATCGTGACCATGGTGTCGGAAGCGGCCGACACCCACGATGCACATTCAATGTGGACGGGATGCAAGGCAAAGATCAGGCCAGCCAGGGCGGCAGTCCAATGCTCCATTCCCAGCTTGCGTACGAGCAGGTAGACGACACAAGCCGCGATCATGTGCAGCAGGACTGCGCCAAGGTGCCATCCCCAGGTCTTCAGCCCAAACACGGAATAGTTCAAAATCGACCAGACCACAAAGAGCGGTCTGTAGTAGATTTGGCCTCGATCGGTGTGAAACCAGAGATCGCTGGTGAAGGCGCGCGGCACCGAATGCCAGGAGCGAATCAATGGATTATTAAGGATTTGCGGCAGATCATCCCAAACGAACTGGAATGAGAGGGCGCTGTAATAAACCACAAACGTCAGGGAGGCCAAAATCAGGAGGAAAATTGCTGGCCGCTGCAAATGCCGCGAGAGCGCAGCCCAAGACGGCGACTGGGTCTCGTTCGAGGGGTTACTTGTCATGGGAATGGATTCCAATTCATGGTGGCACGGGGTTTTGGCAGCGTCAACAAACCAAGGGTTCTAGTGCCTTAGTGATTAAGTATCGATGCGTTCAACTGTGCTACCGTGACGGTAAGCGGCCCTAAACGATCCGGATTTGTCTGACGATGTCTCAGGCTATGGATGTCTCCTCCATTAAGTCCTCCACGCAAGCCACTGTGGATCACGGCTCCAAGCCGGTCCTGTGCGTGGATCTGGACGGCACACTGGTCAAAGGGGACCTACTCTGGGAGTGCATCCTCTTGCTATTGAAACGGAAACCTCTGTGGCTAGTATTGCTGCCTTATTGGCTGCTTCGAGGCAAGGCCAGCGTGAAGCGGCACTTGGCGCGACACACGGAGTTGAATGTCGCGACCCTCCCATATCGATCTGAGTTGCTCGAATTTCTGCGTGCGGAACGCCTGTCAGGGCGGAGAGTCGTGCTTATAACCGCCGCAGACGAGCGCCTGGCAAGAAGTGTGGCCGAGCATCTGGGTCTGTTTGATCAGGTGTATGCCAGCGACGGCAAATGTAACCTGAAGGGCCGGCAGAAAGCCGAATTCCTTCAGGGACTCTTCGGGAAGGATGGTTTCGAATATGTCGGCGACTCCAGCGCAGATCTGGAAGTCTGGGATGGAGCGCAAGCGGCATACGTCGTAGGGGGTCCGCGTCTAGCCGAGCAAGCTGCGCAGATGACCGAGGTCAAGAGAGTCTTTTCTCATCGGCAACCTTCCGCGGGCACCTGGATCCGTGCCTTGCGAGGCCATCACTGGTTCAAGAATCTGCTCTTGTTTCTTCCGCTGGGGTTGGCACATCGCGTGTCTGCGTTGCAGTGGATGCGCACGGCGCTGGGCTTTGTGCTATTCGGAGTTTGCGCTTCAGGGTTATACATCCTCAACGATCTGCTGGATCTGCACTCCGATCGTGGCCATCCCTGGAAGAGTAAACGGCCATTTGCCGCTGGAGAGATCTCCATCCCCGGCGGTCTTGCGATATCTTTTGTACTCCTAACGTCCGCGCTAGGTCTTAGTTTCCTGCTGAGCTTGAAGTTTGGGATGGTGCTGTTTATCTACGCAGTGCTGACAGTGTGGTATTCACTGCAGATAAAGAGGATCGTGCTACTGGACGTGTTTGTGCTGTCGAGCTTTTACAGCATACGCATTCTGGCAGGTGCATTGATTGAATCGGTGCCGCTCTCGCAGTGGTTCTTGCCGTTCTCGCTGTTTTTCTTTCTCAGTCTGGCCATGGCCAAGCGCTATTCCGAACTGGTAAATGCCGAGCAACTCGTGAATAGCGGCAACTCTGGACGGGGGTATATCACCGGCGATAAAGACGTGCTGATGAGCTTGGGGATCGGCAGCAGCTTTGCCGCGGTGGTGATCTTCAGCCTGTACGTACACAGTCCGGAAGTAGTCGTGCTCTACCGCTCGCCTGCGCCGCTGCTGTTGCTGTGTCCTATCATTCTTTACTGGCTGAGCCGGGTGTGGCTCAAAGCGCATCGCGGCGAACTGCACGAAGATCCGATTACACTGGCAATGCGGGATCCGGTGAGCTATGCCGTAGCTCTGGCGGCTATTGTCGTTCTCGTCGCCAGCATGATGAAGCGGGCGTGAAATGGACACCTGCTCGCTCGAAATTCCCAACGCCACTGGCCTAGATGCAACGAAACCTGTAGCGGATTATTACTCCTGGGGCAGATTTCCGCAGGTAAGGCACCGCGCCGTGCATCGAGTCTACTGGCCGGATCAACTTCCAGATGTTTTGAGCCGCGCATCTACCGGTTCTGTTCTCCCCTACGGTCTTGGGCGGAGCTATGGCGACTCCTGTCTGAACGAAGGACGAGACCTGATCGACTGCTCTCGCATGAACCGCTTTCTGGGTTTCGATCTGGAAACCGGATTGATATGCTGCGAAGCCGGTGTCAGCCTGGCTGAGATTCTGGCCATCGCTGTCCCGCATGGATGGTTTCTACCGGTTACGCCGGGTACGAAATTCGTTACCGTAGGGGGGGCGATAGCCAACGATGTGCATGGGAAGAACCACCATCGCGCCGGGACCTTCGGTCATCATGTTCGCAAGCTCGGGTTGCAGCGATCGGATGGGAATCTTCTGATCTGCACTCCAGAAGAAAACCCAGGTCTGTTTCGGGCAACGATTGGGGGACTGGGTCTTACGGGAGTGATCGTATGGGCGGAAATTCAGCTGCGCCGGATCGAGAGCAGCCAAATTGAAGTCGATACGCTGGTTTTTCAGTCGCTGGATGAATTCCTGACGCTAACCTCAGAAAGCGACGCCGATTTCGAATATACGGTGGCCTGGATCGATTGCTTTTCTACACCGCAACCTAGAGGGATTTTCTTTCGTGGAAATCATGCTGCGGCTGGCGGGCTTGAAATACCAAGGAAGCGAGCTCCGCGCGTGCCAGTCGCATTTCCCGACTGGGTGCTCAGCCGGCGAACGATTCAATGGTTCAACTCACTTTACTTCCGGCGGAACTTTCTGAAGCGTCGTCGCTCCCTGCTCTCCTACGAACCATTTTTCTATCCCTTGGATTCGATACGACAATGGAATCTCATCTATGGCAAGCGGGGGTTCTTGCAGTATCAGTGCGTGATTCCGGATTCCGCGCGCGGGGTTTTTGCGCGGCTGCTGGGTTTGATAGCCGACTCACAAATGGGTTCATTTCTGGGAGTGATAAAGCGATTTGGTTCGATTCCCGCGGCAGGCATGATTTCTTTTCCGCGGCCCGGTCTCACCCTGGCGTTGGACTTTGCGATGCGTGGGGAGAGCACGCTGCGCCTGATGCAGACTCTCGACGATGTTGTATTGGAAAGCGGTGGCGCCTTGTATCCCGCTAAAGATGGTCGCATGAGCCGGACAATGTTCCGGCAGTCCTTTCCGGAATGGCGCAGGTTCGAATCCTACGTTGATCCCAAATTCTCGTCGTCGTTTTGGCGAAGAGTTGCGTTTGAATAGCCTGATCAAAAAGATCGTGGTGCTCGGGGCCACCTCGGCCATCGCACAGGAAGTCGAGCGCTTGCTGGGGAAAGATGGTACCGAGTTCCTGCTCGTTGCTCGCTCTCCGCAACGCTTGCAGGAATTACAAGCGGATCTGCGCGTGCGCGGTGCGGGTTCAGTTCTAACTTTCTGCGCGGACTTGGCCGAGCCTGCTCAGCATATGGCGGTTGTAGGCTTTGCCGACCAGCAATTTTCTGATTTCGATACCGTGCTGCTGGCATATGGCACACTCTCAGATCAGCAGGAATGCCAGCACTCCCTGTCTGCGGCAATGGCTGAGTTGAACACGAATTTCACCAGCGCAGCGGCGCTGTTGACCTTGTTTGCCGACTACCTCGAGCCGCGGGGGTGGGGTTGTATAGCGGCCATCACATCAGTAGCTGGCGATCGTGGACGGAGATCAAACTATGTTTACGGAGCTGCTAAAGGGGGTTTGAGTCTGTTTTTGCAGGGCCTGCGCAGCCGGTTGCACCCCTCCGGCGTGCAGGTTATTACTATTAAGCCTGGGCCGGTGGATACCCCAATGACGGCTCAAATTGCCCGCAAGTCAATGATGTCGAGTCCCAGCGTTGTGGCGGGAGATATTTGCCGGGCGCTGAAGAGACGCTCGCCTGAAGTGCTCTACACTCCGGCCATCTGGCGATACATCATGTTCGCGGTTCGCTCGATTCCTGAACCGATTTTTAAGCGTCTCGGCGGCAAGTTGCCCCATTCCTCTGACACTTCGAACGGCAGCGGCTTCCAACCCGACTCAGCTATTTCGACACAAAAAAGTAAATAACTCATTCGGCCGATACGTCATCCACCAACCAGAGCTGAGGAATCCTTGTGGGGTGTGAAATGTTGCCAGACGAAGATCAAATTCGTGACCCGGAAGACCGATTAATCGACGAGTGCGACGATCAGGAACGGAAGGAGAAAATGATGGACAAGACGCTGGCGGATTCGTTTCCCGCCAGTGATCCGCCATCTTCGTTGCCCGACCCCAGCCAGGATTCATTTCTGTACGAGCGTGGGCAGCCATGCGAGAAGCCTGCTGCCTGAGTGAAAGAGCCCAGGTGATTGACAGGAGCGGGCATCGGGGAGCAGGATTGCGGCCTTACTCATGGTGCAGCCCGCGAATCTGACGGTTCTTTGCTTGGCCAGCTACTACAAAGGCACAGAATTCCTGCGGGAATGTAAGCGCCAGGGATGCCGAGTCCTGCTGCTTACATCGCAGAGTCTGGAAAAAGAAGAGTGGCCACGGGAGAGCATCGACGAAATTTTCTATCTGCCTGATCAGGATAGGAAATGGAACCTGCAGGACGCGATCCTAGGCGTGAGTGACCTCGCAAAGAAGGAAAGCATCGACCGAATCGTTCCGCTCGATGATTTTGATCTGGAGACTGCTGCCGCTCTACGCGAGCACCTTCGGGTTGGGGGCATGGGCGAGACGACTACACGCTACTTTCGCGACAAGCTGGCGATGCGGGCCAAAGCACAGGACGAAGACCTGCCTGTCCCCCCTTTCATCCACGTCCTTAACCGGGAGAAATTGAGGAATTTTGTTCACGGGATTTCGCCGCCCTGGGTGCTGAAGCCACGCTCGCAGGCGGGTGCCATCGGGATCAAGAAAATCACGAGTGCCGAGGAATTGTGGCAAGCAATAGATAAACTGGGTGATCAGCAGTCCTTCTACTTGCTGGAGCAGTATGTCCCCGGCGACATCTATCACGTGGATAGCATCATCTACGAACGCAAGCTCCTGTTCTCAATAGCCAGCAGGTACGGTACACCGCCTATGGATGTGTCGCATGGCGGGGGCGTGTTCACTACGCGAACAATCCCACCCGGCTCGCCCGAAGAGAAGGAACTGACGGAGCTGAATGAGCGAGTGCTGGAGGCATTCAACCTGGTTCGTGGCGTATCGCATAGTGAATTTATCCGCGCGTGGGATGGGGGCAGGCTGTACTTCCTGGAGACTTCTGCAAGGGTAGGAGGGGCGCACATTGCTGAGCTGGTCGAAGCCGCCACAGGAATCAATCTCTGGGCAGAATGGGCGAAAATCGAGGTTGTCGCGGGGAAGAATCCCTATCATGTACCGGTTGCGAAAAAGGACTCCGCCGGTCTGGTGATCTCACTAGCCCGGCAGCAGTGGCCCGACACGTCAGAATATTGCGATTCCGAGATCGTCTGGCGCATGAATAAAGAGCATCATGCAGGGTTGATCGTCAAGTCATCCAGCCCGGAACGGGTGCAGGCTTTGGTTGAGGGCTACAGCCGGCGTTTTCAGCAAGACTTCATGGCGTACCACCCACCACAAGAGAAGCCAACACACTGAGTATCCTCGCTTCCAAAACCGCAATTGGTGAGCGACCCGAGAAGTAAACGCGGTAAAGCCTCATTTACTTGGAGGCGGCGCGGGAGCCGGCTACCGCCAGACCACGATATTTCAGCATTGGTTCAATCGTAGGTTTGGCGCCGCGCCAGTCGACGTACATTCTCTCGAGGTTTTCAGTATTGCCTCGGGACAACACCATTTCGCGAAAGCGGTCCCCATTCGCACGAGTCAGGCCGCCGTGTTCTTCGAACCACTGGAACGCGTCATCGGCCAGCATCTGAGTCCAGAGATAGGCATAGTAGCCTGCAGCATATCCACTACTGCTCCAGATGTGGGCGAAGTAGCTCGAACGATAACGCGGCGGGGTGTAGCTAATAGAGAGACCGGTCTGTTGTAACGCTTCTGACTCGAACCTATCGGGCTTCTGCAGTGTTGCACTTGCGGGAAGCGTGTGCCACTTCATATCCAGTTGAGCGGCGGCCAGCGCCTCTGTGGTCGCGTAGCCCTTGTTGAAAGTGATGGACTTCTTGATCTTCTCTGCTAATTCCGCAGGCATTGGTGCGTCGGTTTTATAGTGCTTGGCGTAGCGCTGGAAAATTGCGGGAGAAGTCGCCCAATGTTCATTGAACTGCGATGGAAATTCAACGAAATCGCGCGCGATTGCCGTGCCTGAAAGGCTGGGGTATTGGGTGTTGGCGAACATGCCGTGCAGCGCATGCCCAAATTCGTGGAACATTGTTCGGACGTCATCCGAGGAGAGGAGCGCAGGCTCTCCCGGAGCCGGCATGGCAAAATTGGCAACGTTTGAAACGACAGGGAGGGTGCCCAGCAGTTTGGACTGCTCCACATAGTTGTTCATCCAGGCCCCGCCTTGTTTATTGTCGCGCTTGAAGTAATCGCAATAGAAGAGAGCCAGAGAGCTACCGTCGGCGTTGAATACTTCGAATACGCGCATTTCGGGAGCGTACACGGGAAGGTCTTTGCGCTCCTTGAAAGTCAGCCCGTAAAGCTGGTTGGCGGCATAGAACACACCGTTCTGGAGCACATTATTCAACTCGAAATAAGGCTTGATCTGGGCTTCGTCGAGATCGTACTTAGCCTTGCGTACCTGCTCGGAGTAGAAGTCCCAATCCCAGGGCTGAAGCTTGAACCCGGCACTCTGTTTGTCGATCACCGCCTGGATATCCTGTGCCTCGCTGGCGTCTTTTGCAGTGGCTGGAGAGACAAGCGCGTCCATGAACTTCAACGCCGCTTCCGGCGTTTTGGCCATTTGGTCTACGAGCTTCCAAGCGGCAAAGTTCGGATACCCTAGAAGCTTGGCTTTCTGGGCGCGCAATTGTGCAATCCTGGCGATGGTGTCACGAGTATCGTTGGCATCACCATGTTCCGCGCGTTTCCAGGAATTCTCGAACAACGCCCGGCGGCTCTCACGAGCCTTCAGTTCGGCAAGGTCCGGTTGCTGGGTCGTGTTTTGCAGAGGAATGACAAAGCCCTCCAGCTTGCGATCCTTCGCCGCCTTGGCGGCAGCGTTGATTTGCGCCTCGGGGAGGCCGGCCAAGGCGGCCTTGTCGGTGGAGACGAAAGCAGCATCTTTTGTGGCAGCAAGCAGCTTGGTTGTAAAGGAATTGGACAGTGTGGCTAATTCTTCGTTTAGCTTCTTGAGTTCAGCTTTGTCCGACTCGCTCAGGTTCGCGCCCGCATGCACGAACTCATCGTAGTAATACTCGACCAGGCGCAACGATTCGGGATCGAGCTTGAGTGATTTGCGTTCTTTGTAAATACTCTCGACCCGCCGAAAGAGCTTGGCGTCAAGATAGATCGCGTCCTGATGGGCGGCGAGTTTAGGCGCTTCGAGGGACCTGACTTTCTGCAGGGTTGGATTGGTATTCGCGCTCGCGACGGCGAAGAAAACCGACTGCACCCGCCGCAACAGTTGACCACTCTTTTCCAGGGCGACAAACGTATTCTCAAAACTCGGCGGCGCGGGATCATCCGCGATGGCTTGAACTTCTTTACGCTGCTCGGCCATTCCGGCTTCCAATGCAGGCTGGTAATCCTCATCTTTAGTTTTGTCGAACGGAGGCGCCTGGAATGGCAGCTTGCTGGGGGCAAAGAACGGATTGTCGGGACCAAACTCCGCACTGGAAGCGAGAGTAGGAAGAGCATGCAAGCCAATGACCACGGCGGCAGCAAGGATCAGATGATTCATGTTCAACAGTGTAATTGAAACGGAAGACGTGAGGAATTTCAGTAAGGCTGGGCCACGTAGCTGGTTCCCGCCTGCAATCCACAGGGAGTCGGAATGGTGTTGCCGAAGATGGCGGGCATACTGACGGCAGCCGGACACTTCGTAGGAGTCAGTAAGGCTGATCCGGTTTCAATGTGACTAAATTGGAGGAAACAGATAGCGCAGCACGGGTCCTACGCGGGCTGCCCAGGCCGCCTCGTTGTGAACTGCTCCTGGAACCTCTTCGTAGTGAAGGTCTTGTCCCTCGATCCATCCTTTGGCTACCAGGGTTCGACGGAGCAAACGGACATCACTCAAGGATTTGGTGCCTTCTTTGCTGCCCATGTCGAGCCAAATCCGGAAACCAGGTCGTGGATCGGCTTTCTTGATCATTCCAATGATGGCCTTATTTCCCCACCAGACGGAGGGTGACAGGATCGCGAGCTTGCCGAAGATGTTCGGGTACTGCAAGCCAAGATAGAGGCTGACGAGGCCACCCAGGGAAGAGCCTCCCAGGCCCGTGTTTTCGGGACCTAGGAGCGTTCGATATTTAGAGTTGATGAAGGTGCGAATCTCCTTCACCAGCATGCGACCGTAGAGATCGGCGCGGCCGCCTCCGAGCCTGGGGTCCTTCGTAGGCGTATATTCGTCTACCCTGTGCACACCGGCGTTGTAGATACCCACGATGATAAGCTGCTGGATCTGCTGTCGCCGAATGAGGTCTTCGGCGGTTTCGTCGACCTTCCAATCCATGCCGGGGACGTAGGAGGTGGTTTCATCGAAGAGATTCTGGCCGTCATGCAGGTAAAGAACGGGAAAGCGTTGCTTGGGATGCTGATCGTATCCGGGAGGGAGATAAACAATCAGCTCGCGGTCGCCGGGGAGCAGCCGCGACTGAAAGTTGGGATGTTTACGTAGGTCAGTGGTTCTTGGCTCTGCAGATGAGGTCAGGGTGTCTGTGCTGGCGGAACCGAGAAATTTGGCAACCATGGGTTGGTTCAGGCGCGCCGTGCGCTGCCGATTGATCTTCCTCCGCTAGGAGTGGTGCACCGATTCGATAATCTCAGATTAAACTATGGAACTTCCATAAGCGAGGAAGCTACGTCAAGCATGAACCGCGAATATCACAAGTGGTACTCGCCTCGACTCAACCGCGACATGGAGATGCTGATCTTCGGACACGCGGGTTTGCCTATCCTGGTGTTCCCGACCTCCCAGGGAAGGTTTTACGAATATGAAGATCGGGGAATGGTGGGCGCGAGTTGGGACAAGATTGAATCAGGCCGAATGCAACTATTCTGCGTTGATAGTGTCGACAGTGAGAGCTGGTATAACCGCGGGGCGCATCCTCGCTGGCGTGTGGTGCGGCACATGCAGTACGAGGACTATCTTCTGCACGAGGTGCTGCCCTTGGTCCGACAGAAGAATATTTCCCACCTGCTGGCGACAACAGGATGCAGCTTTGGGGGATATCACGCGGTGAATTTTGCGTTGCGCCACCCGGATCTGGTCACGCACTGCGTGAGCATGAGCGGGGCATTCGATATCCAGCAGTTTCTTGATGGCTATTACGATGACGATTGCTACTTCAATTGCCCCCCGCACTTTCTGCCTAATATGGGTGATCCGTGGTACCTGGAGCGGTATCGTCGAAATTTCTACATCCTGGCGACCGGAGAGCACGACATGTGCTGGGACCAGAACGAAAAACTGGCAGCCGCCATGCGCAGCAAGCAGATGAATCATCGGCTTGACGTATGGGGGGATCGAACCGGACACGATTGGCCGTGGTGGCACAAGATGGCGCGCGCATATTTTCCATAAAACTGGGGTGGAAGAACCGCAAAAGTGGTGAAACAACTGATTTGGCCATGATTTCCCACTAGGGTTACCTTACAATGTGACAACACAACTGGGGTGAGGCGTGAAAAAGATTGGCATTATCTTTGGCATGGAGAATACTTTTCCCGGCGCGGTGGTGGAGAAGATCAATTCCATGGGCGTGCCGGATGTAAAGGCGGAGTTCGTCAAGATCGGTGGGGTTCGGATGGCCGACCCCAGCGGGTACCGGGTGATCATCGACCGCATCTCGCACGATATTCCTTTTTACCGCGCCTACCTGAAGAATGCCGTGCTTAGCGGGACAATAGTCATAAACAATCCTTTCTGGTGGAGCGCGGACGACAAGTTTTTCAACTATGCATTGGGAGAAAAGCTTGGGGTAGCGATTCCGCCTACTGTCATTCTGCCGCATAAACAGCATCCGCCGGGTACAACGGATCAATCGATGAGAAATCTCGTTTATCCGATGAACTGGGAAGAGGTCTTTGACTATGTGGGTTTCCCGGCATTTCTGAAGCCCTTCAATGGCGGTGGCTGGCGGGACGTTTACAAGGTCAACTCACCAGAAGAACTTTTTCATGCTTATGATCAGACGCGCGATCTCTGCATGACCTTACAGAAGGCGGTGAACTTCAAGGAATACTTTAGGTGTTACGTAGTGGGGCGGGAGCATGTCCATATCATGCAGTACAACCCCAGGGCACCGCATCATGAGCGCTACGTGAGGCAACCGGAGCATACGGACGCGAAGCTGATCGCACGCATCGAAAAAGATGCACTCACGCTTTGCCGTGCCCTGGGATACGATCTGAATACAGTGGAGTTCGCGGTGGAGAACGGCGTTCCGTATGCCATCGATTTCATGAATCCGGCGCCGGACGCTGATTACCATTCGGTAGGTGCGGAGAACTTCACATGGATAGTGGACCATGTCGCAGAGTTGGCGGTGAAGAAAGCATCTAGCGATGAAAGGCCAACTGCGGAATATGGTTGGGCGCGGTTCTTGAGTGGGGTGAGGAGCGAGTCAGGCTCTGAGACTCCGAAAAAAATGCTTGAGAGAAATCCAGCTCCGAAGACAAAACTTGGAGTTCGGCAGCAGGCAACGAGTTGAATCGGCCAAGGATTTCACGGATGTTTACTGATTCAGGAAATCCCGACTCCTGAGTAACAGAAATCCGTAGAAATCAATGGTATCCGTGGTGAGTGTCTAACGACAAATGAAACCCAGTTTCACGATCGGAATTGAAGAGGAGTACCAGACGATCGATCCGGAGACTCGGGATCTGCGTTCGCATATTCAGGCTGAGATCATTTCCAAGGGCAAGCTGCGGATGGAGGAGCGGGTCAAGGCGGAGATGCATCAGTCGGTGGTAGAGGTCGGCACTGGAGTTTGCAAGAATGTTCGCGAGGCCAGGGAAGAAGTGAAGAAATTACGGCGAGAGGTGATTAGTCTCGCACAGGAGAATGGGTTACTCGTAGCTGCCGGGGCTACGCATCCGTTTTCTGACTGGCGCACCCAGGAGATCTATCCCGATGAGCGCTATCGGACGCTAGTAGAGGACTTGCAACTGGTAGCGCGCGCGAACCTGATCTTTGGTTTGCATGTGCACGTGGGAGTGGAAGACCGCGAAACCACGATCCACCTGATGAACCAGGCACGTTATTTCCTACCGCATCTGCTGGCGCTTTCCAGCAACTCCCCGTTCTGGCTGGGAATGAACACCGGGCTGAAATCGTATCGCTGTAAAGTGTTTGACAAGTTTCCGCGCACGAACATCCCTGACACGTTCTCGAGTTGGGCGGAGTTTGACAATTTCGTCAATCTGTTGATCAAGACAAAATGCATTGATAACGCCAAGAAGATCTGGTGGGACATCCGGCCGCATCCTTTCTTTAGCACGTTGGAGATCCGGGTATGCGATCTGCCGATGCGGCTAGACGAAACTATCGCGTTGGCAGCGCTGATTCAGGCGACTATCGCCAAGCTGTACAAGTTGCATTCGCAGAACCAGACTTTTCGACAGTACGGCCGTGCGCTGCTGATGGAGAACAAGTGGCGGGCTTCACGCTATGGCCTGGATGGCAAGCTGATCGATTTCGGCAAGCAGATCGAGGTTCCAGAACGCGAGCTTATACACGAGTATCTTGAATTTGTAGACGATGTAGTGGATGAATTAGATTCACGAGAGCAAATCAATTACATTTACCGCATCCTGGAGATGGGGACCGGAGCTGATCGCCAGTTGAACGTTTTCAAGGAAACAGGTGATTTGAAGAAGGTAGTGGACTACATGGTAGAGGAGACAAAGGTCGGCCTCTGCGAAAGAGACACCATGTCCATCCCGGCTAGCGCGTAAAGTACGGAGTGCATGATTCAGTCGAAAGAGACACTAAGCAATCTGGCAACCCTCGAGTTTGATCCTGAACTTTCCATAGGGGCCCGCAATGCAGTGAACGTGTGCCTGCGTATACAGCCGCAGGAGAAGGTCACGCTGATTACCGATGTGGCGTGCCGGGAGATCGCGGGTGCCCTGGCGCGCGAGATCCAGGGTGTGGGATCGGCGCTCAGCATTTTTGTCCTGGAAGAGGTTGCGACCCGGCCGCTGAGTGGCATGCCCCCGGAAATCCTGGGCGACATGGAAACCAGCCAGGTCAGTATCTTCGCTGCGCAGGTACAGACGAACGAGTTGCGTTCCCGCATGCAGATGACAGAAGTGGTGAACCGGCGAAAGATGCGCCACGCGCACATGGTCAACATCAACCGGCAAATAATGCTGGAAGGTATGCGGGCAGATTTTCTGAGGGTCGATCGCATCAGTATGAAAATTTGGCAACTCGTGAGCCGAGCAAAGGCTATTGATGCCAAGACTCCAGCGGGAACCGATATCCATGCCGATTTGAACCCTCACTATCGTTGGCTCAAGACCAGTGGCCTGATCAGTCCGGAAAAGTGGGGAAACCTGCCCGGTGGAGAGGTGTTCACCACACCGGGAGAGGTGAACGGAACCTTTGTGATCGATGGCGTGGTGGGCGACTATCTGTGTTCGAAATTCGGCAACCTGCGAGCGAATCCGCTGACCATACGAATCAAAGAAAATCGTTTGACCGAGGCGTTCAGCGACAACAAGGAACTGGAAAACGATTTCTGGCGGTACACCCACACGGACGAGAACAGCGATCGTGTGGGCGAGTTTGCCATTGGAACAAATATTGAGCTAAAGGGCGTGATCGGGCATATCCTGCAGGACGAAAAGCTGCCAGGAATTCATATCGCATTTGGCAATCCTTATGGCGAGCATACGGGAGCCGACTGGTACTCCTCAACGCACATTGATGTCGTGGGAACGAACTTCGACATCTGGGTGGATGGTCTGCCGATCATGCGGCGTGGTCAATTCCTGATCGAGGCGTAGCTTCCGAGCTGCAATAAAGCGGGTGCGGGCGATGATTCCCGAACTGCGTCAGCATTTCAACGCCAACTACACGCCAGAGAAATACCAGAATTTTATTCGCCAGTTGAACCAGGAATGCGGAACCAAAGTTGAATTCCGCGTGAGCGAGACTCCCTGCTTTTTCCCTAAGCCACTGCTCGACAAAATGGCGCGTTACGGCGATGAGTTGGTTCATCAGCTTGTGGACAGTCCCGAATATCGCTCCAAGTCGGAAGCGTCGATTCCTGCAGCCTTTCGGGTGCCGAACGACGATGCGCATCCGTTATTCGTGCAAGTGGATTTCGGCCTGATTCGCGATGCAGCGGGACAATTGCAGCCTTGGCTGGTGGAATTGCAGGCGTTTCCCTCGTTGTATGCCTACCAGCAGGTGGTTTCCCGGCAATACATCCAGTGCTACGGACTATCGTCAGAGCTGAAGGTGTTCTTCGGTATGGACGACGAGGGCTACTGGGCCCTGCTGCGGCGATCGATCGTAGGCAATCACGATCCAAAACAAGTCGTGCTCCTGGAGATTGATCCCTTACACCAGAAAACCCTGCCCGATTTCCTGGTGACTGGACGAATCTGTGGCATTCGGACGGTAAATATCACCGAGGTGGTGAAGCAAGGTGACCGGCTGCACTATCGCGACAACGGCAAACTGGTTCCAATCCAACGGATCTATAACCGGACGATCGTGGACGAGTTGGTACGCAAGCATGTGCAGCTTCCTTTTGACTATCGTGATGAGATGGACGTGGAGTGGGCGGGACACCCGAACTGGTATTTCCGCATCAGCAAATTTTCTATCCCCTACTTGCGGCATAAATGCGTGCCCAAGACATGGTTCTTGGATCGACTCGAGCAAGTCCCTCAAGACCGCGAAAATTATGTTCTCAAGCCAGTGTACTCATTTGCGGGGGCAGGGATAGTGTTTGCTCCTACGGATGCCGATCTCCAGGCGATACCTCACTCATTGCGATCGCAGTATATTCTCCAGGAGAAAATGAATTTCACTCCGGTGATCGATACTCCGCACGGTCCGACGCAGGCGGAGGTGCGAATCATGTACATCTGGCTGGATCGGCTTTTACCGGTCATGGGCCTGGTGCGCATGGGGCGAGGCAAAATGATGGGAGTGGATCACAACCGGAATCTGGAGTGGGTGGGAGGATCGGCGGCGCTTTACGTGGATTGACACTGGCAGGGGCGCCGTCTCGCTCGAGGGGAGATGCGAGCGGAATCTGTAACGGAACATTAACAAACACCCAGTACATTCTGTGGCAGGATCCTGGGCTCTCGATGCTATAAATGCGAAATCGGTCATTGTTCTTGCACTCGAAAGGAGCTGGAGATATGAGGCTCTCGGCGCTTTGTTATATCGTGCTAGTGCTCGTTTTAAGCTCTATAAGCGCATCTGCTCAGTTTTATGACTGGTCCACTCCGGTAACTTTTTTTGGACCGGAACAGGCGGATTTCAACCAATCGGTCAGGCAAGTGATGTTTGCATGGAATGACTACGACGAACCCCATGACAAAGCTGCTCTGCAGGCGGATGCGGAGTGGTTCAAGGCTCACCCGAATATTAAGATCTATATTGATGGGTATGCATCATCGCGTGGCACGCTGATCTACAACCTGGTGCTTTCACAAAAGCGAGCGGACTACGTGAAGAAGTTCCTGCTCAGCCACGGTGTTCCAGAAAGCCAGATCGTATTTGCAACAGGGTGGGGACAGCTGTATCCGGTTTGTCCGGGAACGGACGATGAGTGCTGGAGCAAGAACCGTCGCGTTCGCTTTGAATACGCGGGGAATTAGAACCTGAGCTGATCAGCTCTCAACTACTGGCGAAGCGGGAAAGTCTGCCTGGTCGGCCCGCAGGCGATGATTGCGGCTGGCGAACACGCCCAATACAAGAGCCACGGCCGCCGCTGAGAGTGCGTTCGCGATTCCAAAGCGCCCCGCAACTCCGCCCCAGAATGCGCTGCCGGCAGCCATGCCTCCTTGCAGCACCAGCAAGTACATGGATAACGTGCGGGCGCGCAGCCAGACTGGCGACAAGATCTGAGCGGACACATTCAGGCTGGCCAGGATAATGATCCAGCCTACGCCTCCCGCGAACAGCACAATGCATAGCGCCCAAAAGCTGCCGAGGTAGCCGGAGGCGGAAGTGACCGCAGCGTATAACACTGTGGCTGACGTCACCATCTTGTGGACGCTAAATGCACGACGAAACCGAGGAAGCATGGCGGCTCCGGCGAGCGCGCCCACTCCAAAGAACGCCAGCATCGTGCCGTAGCCAATCGATCCATAGGGCTTGGCGATCAACGGCAGCATCGCCCAGAGTGCGGTCGCCGAGAGGCTAAAAACGCCAGTGCGAATCAGGACAGACTGCATAGCAGAAGACTGGCGCGCGTATTGAAAACCAGTGCGGATGGCGGCGAAAACATCTTTGGCGGGCATGGGATCTTCGTGCGGAACACGCTTCCAGCAATAGAGAATCCAGATCACGCCAAAAAACGAAGCGGCATTGATCAGGAAAGCCACGCCCGAGCCCCAGGCGGCGATGATAAGGCCGCCCAGGGCGGGCCCCACGGCGCGGGCTACGTTGAAGCCTGCCGAATTGAGCGCCACCGCGGCTGGAAAATTCTCTTCCGAAACCATCTCGTGGGTGATCGCTTGCCAGGGCGGGTCATTCGTGGCGGCACCTAGGCCGAGAAGAAAGGTGAACAGCAACAGCAGACCGGGCGTCACCACCTGAAAGATGGTGAGGATGCCAAGGGCCGCAGCTGCGATTACCATCCAGGATTGAGTCAGGATGAGCAGACGGCGGCGGTCGACCATATCGGCGAGCGCGCCCGCGGGAATGACTACCAAGAACACGGGGAGGGAACTGGCAGCCTGCACCAGCCCGACCATCACGGGAGAGTTGGTGAGAGAGGCCATAAGCCAGCCGGTCCCGACGTTTTGCATCCAGGTGCCGGTGTAGGAAGCGACGGCGGCAATCCACAGCGATCGAAATAATGGCTCTCGAAGCGGGTCCCAGGCCGAGAGGCGTCGCTTGATGAGCGGCAACGCGTTCAGTTGTGTACCAGTTTCGGCCATTTATGCCTGATTTCCACCCGCCACAGTCAGCTTGTTCCGGTGCTTTCGAGCGATGCGGCGAACGGCCATTCGCCACGCCGCCAAGACCGGGCCATGTAAACGATTACGCCCAGGAGCAGGATTACCAGACCATAGGTGATTTCCCGCCCGCGCACAGAAAGAATATAGAGAAAGCCGAGTGAGGCAATCAGCGCCGGCAACGGGTACAGCCACATACGGAACGGGCGCGGCATCTCCGGTCGTCGGACGCGCAGCACAATCAGCCCGATCGCCTGCACAAAGAATTGAATCATGATTCGGATTACCACTAGGGCGGCAATGATGTCCGCCAGACGAAAAAAGCAGAATACGGCCGCGACGGCACCCAGTGAGATCAAAGAAATGTATGGGAAGTTGTAGCGCGGATGAAGCCGAGCGAATGCTTTGAAGTAGTTGCCGTCGAGAGCGGCGGCGTATGGGACGCGGGAATAACCGAGCAGGAGCGAGAACACGGAGGCGAAGGCGGTCCACATAATCAAGACCGTGATGAGATTGGCAGCCCAAGCTCCGTATGTCCTCTGCATTAAGACGGACATAACGTAAAAACGTGACTCAGATTTTGCAGCTGAATTCAGTTCCCGCCAGGGAATTATCCCCAGAACGCTGATGTTCATCACGATATACAGCACCGCGACGGCCAGAATTGAATAAATAAGAGCTCTGGGAATGTTGCGAACAGGATTCTTGATTTCGTCACCAATAAAGCAAACGTTGTAGTAACCCCAATAGTCATAAGTAGCTACCAGCATTGCAGAAGCCAGCCCGCTGAAGAATGTTCGGCTCAGGGAGAAGGCCCCGGCGGGGAAGTCGAAAGCCCGAGCAGAGTTGAAGTGTGTTACTCCAGCAAAGATTACCCAAGCCATGGTGCCGACAACACCCACCCACAGAAGCTTGGAAAGAGAACCAATGGCTGTAATGTGGCGATATAGCAGCCAGACTGCGAGCAGGCAGACGCCGACGGCAACAAACGCGCTTCCGGTAACACGAAATGAGGTCTCAGACGATCCATTGAGAGTCGGGAAATGCAAGGGCAGGCTGATCCAAAGCTTTTCGAGTCCCGGCCAGAGGAAGGCGCAATAACGCGCCAGGCCTACACAGCCCGATGCGATCGAAAGCGGCGCGCTGAAGGAAAGCTGCCAGACGAAGAGGAATGAAATCAACCGGCCCCAGCGCTCGGGTCCGTAGATTTCTTTCAGATAACGGTACGATCCACCCGAACCCGGCATAGTCGCGCCCAACTCAGCCCATACCAAGCCATCGCAAATGGCAAAGAAGGCACCCAAAATCCAGCCCAGCATGGCCTGAGGTCCACCCATGGCAGAGATGATGAGGGGGAAGGTGATGAACGGCCCAACCCCAATCATGTCGATCATGTTCAGCGCGGTGGCTTCGCCGAGGCCGATTCCGCGAATGAGATGGGGTTGCTCAACTTTGCCGGCTCCCGACGATACCGTCACAGGTTGGGTATCGGGCATGATCGGGGTTACTCGTCTGCGCTGGCGTAGGTGGGGGCGGAGGATTCATGTCCCGCACCGAGCAGATTTACAAAGAGGCGAACGGCGCCGGGCACTCCAGCAGGCAACTGGCGGAAGAAAGCATATCCCGAGTAGATATATAGGCCCTTGCCGTAATGCGCACGCAGCAGTCCACCTTTCATCGACCCTTCACCGGGGTCATGCGAGGCGAGTAATGGCTCAAAATGAGCGTCCCACTGGTGCATGAAATAGAGTCCCCGCTCCTGCACCCAGCCGTCGAAGTCGTGTGGGCTGATCTGGTTCGGAAAATGAAAAATGGGATCGGAGGGCACGAGTATTTCAACCGGGGCGTCTTCGTCCGTCACGCGATCCCGCGCCACCTCGCTGGAGTAGGGAGTGAAGTGGCCGGCATTGAAATCTGGGGCACTCTGGTTGTACTGCACCACGAGTGTTCCGCCCTTGGAGACATAATCGAGCAAACGCGGGTTGTGAGCGCCAACCTCGGGACGCGTATCGTACGCGCGGATGCCAACTACGATTGTGCCGTAGCGGCTCAGGTCGCCCCTGGCCAACTCGTCGGGCGCGATGAGGGTGACATCCATGCCGATCTGTTTGAGGACGGTCGGAATGTCGTCACCAGCGCCGGGAATGTAGCCCACCTTCAGGTTGCGGGGCAGCTTGACATTCACGACGCTAATTTCCTGGATTGCAGGGCGAAAGAAATAGGCGGTTGCAAGGTCACTGCGAGAGAACGTCTCGTAGCCTTCCGCATAAGTATGATTCTGATAGTTCGCAACCGCACGGACCTGATGGAAACCGTCTTTGGGACTGGAAGCGGAATTGGTGTTGGTCAAGGCATAAGCGGGCAGTAATGAAAAAGCGACATTCCGTGGTGTTCCCGGCCTGGAAAGATCAGCAAGGTTGGTGGCGGGCTCTGTTTTCCATCCGTTAGGAAGCGCCGCCGAAATTATGGGCTTTGCTGCTGCGACATTGCTGAAGGCATCCACCTCCAGCGACGCCATTGTATTGCCGCCAGCCCGGATGATCTGAGTCGGGGGTGATACCGCAACAGATATAGCTGGTCCAACTGCCAGCGTGTGAGGTTGGGGCAACTCAACTTGCCCATCGCACTCGATCCCTCCCTTCAAACCCTTGTAGTCATACTGAACTCGGACGTGAACCGGTGGTGGGGTGAGTGGAAGTGTGGCATAGCGGGGATCATCGATGACGTAAACGGCGTCGGAAGGCTTATCCCGGTGCCAGTACTGGCGCGTGTACGGAGTGTCGGAGGGTACGCTTACCTCAAATCGTGTTTCCCGAGAATTTCCCGACGCGAGCCTTCGAGATTTCCACCCGGGAGGAAGCTCGAGTTGAACATCCCTAATGGAAACTGGTGACGAGCTTGCGAGCTTTACGCGCAGGGGAAGGATCTCCCCGGGCACTGCCATCAGCGAATTCTGTTCCTCGGGCGTAGAAACGAACTTCATCGCCGGCAATTCGGCCAAAGCGGTGAGTTTGGCTCCTAGCACGAGATTCGCAGCGTACTCGAATTGCTGCTTCTTGGTTTGAAGGTTCACGGCCAGATCAGCCTTTTCGATCGAGGTGAGCGAGGATGACTGGATACGCGGAAGCAGTTGATCGAGTTCGCGCAGGCCCTCCAGAAGCGGAAGTGCCACATCGCCTCCATTGCGGCTTGCGAGCGCGGCGGCATCGGCATTTTTCGCAACTTCCGCGAGTGCGGAACGCAGGAAGGGAACCTTGTTCTGATCCTGGCCAAGCCGTCCGGCTAACTCCGGGAGAGAAGTATCAATTCCATCGAAGAAATCCTGCTGGTGCGTGTCTTTTGGCGAAGGTAGGACGGAATCGATCAGCTTGTAGTAGCTGACACCGGAGCCGAAGGGGCCCGACCAGTGGCCAGCGCCTTGCGACAGCTGATGCTTCAGTCCCTGCCAGGCAAACTGCATGTAGGACATACCGAGTTCGGGGTCATTAGCTCCGCGGTCGATCTTTACATCCCAGTCTTCGCCAGCGCGGACATTATCCATATACAGCTTTTTGGCTTGCCAGGGCTGGAGGCCCTCGCGGATCTGTTCGGGAAAGCGAGTAGGGTCAGCGGCTGCTCGGAACGCTTCACGGGTGAGAATTCCCGATGCCTGATGGTTCCCATGATTGTCACGGGGAGCACCCTGGAAGCGGGTGATGATCACGTCGGGCCGGAAGGTGCGGATCACGCGGACCATGTCAGCAAGAGCTACATCGTGCCCTTGCCATTTCTGAAAAGTTTCTTCCGGAGTCTTGGAGAATCCGAAGTCAACTACACGGGTGAAGCGTTGTTCGACGTCATAGTACTTGTCGGCCGCCAGCAGTTCCAAGGTCCGCAGAAGACCCAGAGCGTCTCCAAATTCACTGCCGATCGCGTTTTGCCCTCCCTCACCGCGATTCAGAGTGAGTTGCAGGGCGGTGACGCCGTGGCCACGGGTTTCGAGCACCAGCATGCCACCATCTTCGTCATCGGGGTGGGCGATGGTGTGCATCAGACGAGCAGTGGTCTGAAGCTTGCGCAGAGCCTGCTGAAGACCAGCAGGACCGGAATCCTGCGGGATGGGTTGCTCGGCAGCGCCGGCCTGCCAGACGAGGCTCAGCAAGACAATGGGAAGGTGCAGAACTAGCCGGTGTGCGCGCAATGATATCAGCAACCTGCAGATCCCTCGGCCGCATGCGGCGGCCTTCGTGATGACAATATCCTTAGCTCACCTTGCTTCCCAGGGCCAACTCGATCAACGTCTTCTGTTCCATCTCGTGCGCCTTGGCAGAGCCGGTCGATGGACTGGAACTGGCTGAGCGCTTAACAGTCAGCACGGGACGGCCGCGCGCGATTCGACGCAAACGCGGTACGGCGTACCACAATGCACCCATGTTGGCCGGTTCTTCCTGTACCCAGACAATCTCGCGGGCCTGCGAATGACGGTCAAGTTCTACAGCAAGATCTGCTTCCGGCCAGGGATAGAGCTGCTCGATAAAAGTGATGCCTGTGTGATCATCCTTGCGCTTCTTGCGCTCCATGCGCAGTTCGTGACCAATCTTTCCCGTACATATCAGCAACCGCTCTGGATTTTGCACTTCGTTCTCCGGAAGCACGTTTAGAAAACGCGGCCGGGAGAAGTCAGTAAGCGGCGAGTTGGCATCGGGATGCCGCAGCATGCTCTTGGGGGTGAACACGATCAGTGGTTTCCTCCAGGGCCGGTTTGCCTGACGGCGGAGCAAGTGGAAATATTGAGCCGCGGTCGAGGGTTGGCAGATCTGCATGTTGTCGCGGGCAGCCAGTTGCAGGTAGCGTTCGATGCGGGCGCTGGAGTGCTCCGGTCCCTGTCCTTCGTATCCATGCGGCAACAACATGACTACACCGGATGGCAATCCCCACTTATCTTCGCCAGAACTAATAAACTGATCGATGACGATCTGCGCACCATTGGCGAAATCACCGAACTGCGCTTCCCAGAGGACCAGACTCTCGGGAAAGTCGCGGCTGTATCCATATTCAAAGCCCAGCACACCGGCCTCGGAGAGGATTGAGTTGTACACCTCGAAGCGCGCCTGATTGCGTGCGACATGTTCAAGCGGAAGGTAGCGGCGCTCATTGTCGGTGGCGATCAGAACGCTGTGGCGCTGGTTGAAAGTACCGCGCTGACTGTCCTGGCCGCTAAGACGCACGGGCGTTCCTTCCAATAGAAGCGAGCCAAAGGCCAGAGCCTCGGCCATGCCGTAGTCCACGGGACGCTTGCCGTGTCCCATCTCCGCACGCTGCTCCAGCAGCTTCTTGATCTTGGGGTGAATAGCAAAATCAGCGGGGTACTCAGTGACGGCGTCGGTGATCGCGGCCAGCTTGTTTGCTGGGACTCCGGTATCGACCTCGTACTCCGTTTTGAAGCAGCCGATCTTGTACTTGCTCCAGTACTCCGGAAGCTGGGCGAAAACCGGCATCTTCTTAGCCGCGGTGGCTCTCTTTTGAGCTTCGTTAAGTTGGGCCTGGTGGCGTTCGGCTTCGGGCTTGGGATCGACCCCGATGCGCTGAGCGTAGATCTGATACAGCGGCGGGTGATCCTTGATGCGCGCATAACGCAGAGGCTGGGTGATGGTGGGATCATCAACCTCGCTGTGCCCATGGCGGCGATAGCCAATGAGATCTACGACAACGTCGGTATTAAATGTGTAACGGTATTCGACGGCTAAAGCAGCGATGCGTAACACGGCCTCGGGATCTTCCGAGTTCACATGGAAGATGGGAATCGGCAGCCGCTTGGCAAGATCGGATGAGAATCGAGAGGAATTGCATTCCGGCGGCTCCGCGGTGAAGCCAATGAGGTTGTTCACAATCAGGTGAATCCCGCCGCCGACTGAGAAACCGGGCACGCCCGAAAGGTTCAGCGTTTCCGCCCAGATACCCTGTCCCGCGAAAGCGGCGTCGCCGTGCATGATCACCGGAAGCACCTTTTCCCCGCCATCTTCACCTAACCGGATCTGCTTGGCGCGCGTGCGGCCCATAGCGACAGGATCGACGGCTTCCAGGTGACTTGGATTCGAAACCAGGTGAAGATTCAGGCTCTTGCCGTCAGCGGTCTGAAATGTCCCGGTGGCTCCGATGTGATACTTCACATCTCCTCCGCCGAGGACGCTGCGGGGATCGACATCTTCAAACTTGGAAAAGATATCCACGGGGGACTTGCCCATGATGTTGACCATTACGTTGAGGCGCCCGCGATGACTCATGGCGAGGACGATCTGCTGGGCATTCCGGTCAGCGGCGCAGTTGATCACTTCCCAAAGAAAAGGAATGAGGGCAGTCACCCCCTCCAGCGAGAAGCGTTTGGTGCCGAGATAGCGCGACTGAATGACCTGCTCGAACAGGTCGGCTCTCAATAGCAAGTCAAAGATCCGATGCTGGTCGATAGCAGCAGGTTCGGCTTCCAAGCGTTCCTGGATCCATTGCCGCCGACCCAAATCCGCAATGTGCATGAACTCGGAAGCAACGGTAGAGCAATAATAACGACGCGCTTCCTGGGCTAATTCGCCTGGGATATCCAACTCCGGAACTGGCTGGGGAAGAAGATACTGACCCAAAGGATCCAGCTGTGCCTGTAGATAACCCCAACGGCGGAAGGCGTCGAACACTTGTTCGCGGTCATGCGGGTCGACCTCCGAGGCCGCCCGCGTGAACTCCTGAAGCTTGGAGGCCATAATATGTAGATTCCCTGTTAGCCTGAGTGGTCTCAGTTTCACCTTGCTGGAGCCCAAAATCCCGCCGTCTTCCCCAGCAAGACACGCCCAATTGCTAAAGATCTTAGTCTAACAAGAAAGCTGGCGTGGACCAGGGCAGGCCAAAATCAGTGAAGCAGCAGTAATCAGGGCGGGGCCCGGTCGGGTCATCAGTCACTTGTTAGAGTGATCAACGTCATGGGTAGGATCCGTGCCGACACGTCAATCTGAGAAATCGAGTTTCTTTGCTGAGGGGGCACTTATGGGAGTTGCGAGCGTGAAGAGCCCAGGGGGAAAGTGGCTGGGAGCAAGCGGCAAGCTGGTGATCGACCCGGCACACGATCTGCTGCGGGCGGAACGTCACCCATTGGACGACATCTTCAATCCCAAAAGCGTAGCCGTCATTGGCGCATCGGAGCGCGAAGGCAGCGTGGGGCGGCAGGTCTTGTGGAACCTGCTGAGCACGCCCTTTGGAGGAACGGTGTATCCGGTGAATGCCAAGCGACAGAATGTGCTAGGGATTCGGGCTTACAAGGACATCGGTTCGCTTCCCGAAAAGCCGGATCTTGCCGTAATCACGACCCCGGCAACCACGGTACCTGCTCTGATTCGCGAGTGTGTCGGTGAAGGTGTGCCGGCGGCAATCATTATCTCGGCCGGGTTCAAGGAGCACGGAGAGCGGGGTCAGGCCCTGGAGCACGAGATCGCTGAGACAATTGCCGGCGGCAAGATGCGAATCATCGGGCCCAACTGTCTGGGTGTGATGAATCCAATCACTGGTTTCAACGCCACGTTCGCACGAACGGTTGCGCGTCCAGGAAACGTCGCCTTTATCAGCCAGAGCGGCGCGCTGTGTACGGCGGTTCTGGATTGGAGCTTGCGAGAGAACGTGGGGTTTAGTGCGTTTGTCTCGATTGGTTCCATGCTCGACGTGGGTTGGGGCGATCTGGTGGATTACTTCGGCGATGATCCGCGAACCAAGAGCATCATCATTTACATGGAGTCAGTGGGAGATGCGCGCTCTTTCCTTTCCGCCGCCCGGGAAATCTCGTTTTCCAAACCGATTCTGGTGATCAAGCCCGGACGTACTGCCGCGGCTGCGAAAGCTGCTGCCTCACACACAGGGTCGATGACCGGAAGCGATGAAGTACTGGATGCTGCCTTCCGACGCTGTGGCGTACTGCGCGTATACAACATTGCGGATCTGTTTTACATGTCCGAGGTGCTTGCGAAGCAGCCTCTACCCCAAGGTCCAAAGCTTTGTATTGTGACGAACGCCGGTGGACCTGGTGTGTTGGCGACGGACGCTCTAGTCACAGGTGGTGGCCAATTGGCCGAACTCTCGGCCGCGACCATGAAGGCGTACGACGAATTTCTTCCGCCTGCGTGGAGCCACAATAATCCAGTGGACATCCTGGGCGACGCCGAACCACAGCGCTATGCCAAAGCCCTGGAGGTTGCAGCCGGCGATCCAAGCATCGACGGGATGATGGTGATACTGACCCCGCAGGGAATGACGAATCCCACCCGTATCGCCGAAGAACTTAAGCCCTATGCACACTCACTGGGCAAGCCCGTTCTGGCAAGCTGGATGGGTGGAGCTGAGGTCGCCGCCGGCGAAGAGATTCTGAATCAGGCCGGAATCCCAACTTTTGCTTTCCCGGATACAGCGGCGCGCATGTTCAACTACATGTGGCGTTATAGCTATAACCTTCGCGGGATATACGAGACGCCAAGCCTGCCGAGCGCTGCCGAAATCGCGGCACCCGACCGAACCAAAGCCAGGCAGATCATCGAGCACGTCCGCGATGGCGGACGAACAATTCTCACCGAGTTCGAGTCGAAGGCAGTACTGGCCGCCTATGGAATTCCAACTGTCCCGACCGAGGTGGCTGATGGAGAAGCTGAGGCGGTCAAGTTTGCAGATCAGTTTGGCTATCCCGTGGTCCTGAAGCTGAATTCCGAAACCATTACGCACAAAACAGATGTAGGCGGCGTGCAACTCAATTTGCGAAACGCCGACGCGGTGAAAGCTGCATTCCAGTCCATTCTTGACTGCGTGACGGCAAAAGCGGGTCCCGAGCATTTCCAGGGTGTAACAGTGCAGCCAATGGTAAGGCTGGATGGATATGAGGTGATCCTGGGTAGCAGCATTGACGCGCAGTTTGGCCCGGTGTTGCTGTTTGGAGCGGGTGGCCAACTGGTGGAGGTGTTCAAGGACCGGGCGTTGGCATTGCCTCCGCTGAACACCACGCTGGCGCGACGCATGATGGAGCAGACCAAAGTTTACACCGCGCTAAAAGGAGTACGCGGACGCAAACCAGTGGATCTGGCGGGCCTGGAAGATCTGCTGGTGCGCTTCAGCAATCTGGTGATCGAGCAGCCCTGGATCAAGGAAATAGACATCAATCCGCTGCTGGCGTCTCCGGATCGTCTGCTGGCGCTGGACGCACGCATCGTCATTTGGGGGCGTGGGACGGCGGAAAAGGAGCTACCAAAGCCCGCGATTCGTGCGTATCCCAATCAGTATCTGGGTTCATGGACGGCGAAGAATGGGACAGCACTGACCCTTCGTCCGATCCGTCCGGAAGACGAGCCTTTGCTAAGCAAGTTTCATGAGCGGCTCTCTGAACGCAGCGTGTACCTTCGCTACTTCACTCCGTTGGGTCTTAGTCAGCGCACTGCGCATGAACGGCTGACGCGGATCTGCTTCATCGATTACGACCGAGAGATGGCACTGGTTGCCGAGCAAGCCGAGCCCGCCACAGGCGTGCCCAGAATCGTTGGGGTGGCACGGACTGTCCGCTTGCATGGAACCCAGACGGTCGAAGTCACAGTCGTGATTGAAGATGACTTCCAGCATCTAGGACTCGGAAGTGAACTGACGAAGCGCATCGTCGAGATCGCCCGCAAGGAACAGGCAACGCAGGCCGTAGCGGCCATGCTTCCCGAGAACGAAGATATGCAGGCCATCTTTCGAAAACTCGGATTTTCCGTTCTAGAGGATGACAAGCGACGGGTAACTAGGGCGGAGTTGCAACTTGCATGAGCGATCGTCCGCAATCATCTCCCAGGTAATCCAGGCGATACCTTTCTGCGCAGGCCGCACAAGGCTGTGTGATCTCTGCCCACGACAGTTGTGACCGGCCGGGCTACAAAGGAGACGCATCACCCGTGTGTCCAAAGGGTGCGGAGGCATCTCTATGGCTCTAATCGATTCCAAGGTTGGCAAAGTGATCCGGGATTACTCCATTGAAGAACTGAGAGAGCAAGCGAATTTGATGCGGGGCTACGACCTGGTGGCATTATGCGCGGCTGGATCCGGGCACGCGGGGGGCACACTCTCCATCATGGACGTTACAGCCGCCCTGTATCTGAAGGTGGCGAATCTGGATCCGGCAAACCCGTTTTGGGAGGACCGCGATCGCATCATCTGGTCCACCGGCCATAAAGCGCCAAGTCTGTATCTTGGACTTGCATTTGCGGGTGCTTGCAAACTCGAGGATGTGATGTACCTGCGCAAACTCTCGTCGGCATTTCAAGGCCATCCGCATTGGCTGAAATTTCCCGGAGCCGAGGTCTCCAGCGGTTCGCTGGGGCAGGGATTGAGTATCGCAGTGGGAATCGCCATCGCTGCCAAATTGAATGGCAAGCAGCACACCACGTTTTGCATCATGGGAGACGGTGAGCAGCAAGAGGGCCAGATATGGGAAGCAGCCATGGAGGCCGCGCAGTTCAAGCTGGATAATCTGGTCGGGATCATTGATTACAACGGGCTGCAGATTGATGGTGCGGTTTGCGAAGTGATGAATATCGATCCTATTGAGGACAAATACCGGTCATTTGGCTGGAACGTGGTGCGCATTGTCGGTCATGATATGGAGCAGGTGGTCGATGCACTGGAAAAAGGAAAAGCCAACCGGGGCTGTGGGAAGCCCTTCTTGATTGTGGCGGAGACTGCTAAAGGAAAGGGCGTCAGCTTCATGGAGAATGTGGCGGGCTGGCATGGGAAGGCCCCCAATCAGGAAGAGATGAATCGGGGGCTGGCGGAACTGGGGCTGACCGGGAAGATTCGGGTGCAGGAACTGCTGGAGCACGCGAAGGAATATCAGGCCGAAGTGGAGCGGAAGCTCGAGCTCAAGATGCCGAAATTCAGCCGAAACTATTGGTGGAATTCGGACAGCAAGATGATGGCGGCGATGAAGCCGACGAGAATGGGCTTCGGGCAATCGCTGGCAGAAAACGGCGATGATGAACGAATTGTCTGCCTGGGGCTGGACATCTCCGGCTCGATCACTATCAGCGAGTTCTATACCAACAAGCCAAATCGCAAGAAGCGCTGGATCAGCATGGGCATCGCGGAGCAGTCAGCTACGGCTGCGGCAGCGGGGCTGGCAAAAGAGGGGAAGCTGCCGGTGCTGGGAACCTATGCCACGTTTGCCGCCGCCCGCAACCTGGATCAGCTCCGGGTTTCGGTGTGCTATGGGAATTTCAATGTCCTGATCGCCGGTGCTCATGGAGGGGTCTCCGTCGGGCCGGATGGAGCGACACATCAGGCGCTCGAAGATCTGTTTGCGATGTGCGGATTACCCAACATGTCGGTGGTAGTTCCATGTGATATCGCAGAGACGAAGAAGGCGACGGACTACCTTCTGTTGAAGCATGTAGGACCGAAGTACGTCCGCTTCGCCCGAGAAGCCACACCCATTGTGACTTCCGGAAGTACACCCTGGGTGTTTGGTAAGGCGAACGTAATCCGCTATCGGCGAGAAGCTGAGCAGTTTGGGGAGGCTTTTGAGACGCTGTTGGCCGAGGACTATCGCGATGAAGGTGAGGACCTCAGCATCGTTGCCTGCGGGCCAATGGTTCCAGAAGCAATGCGCGCAGCCTATATCCTGAAAAAGGAATTCGGCTATGAAACACGTATCGTCAACATGCATACACTGAAGCCGCTGGACGAAACGGCCATTCTCCGGGCGGGGAAAGAAACAGGAGCGGTGGTCACTGCCGAAGAACACCAGATTGGGGCTTTGGCATGGCAGGTAAGTGGGATACTGACGCAAAGCGCGGAACTGTACGGCCATCCGATCATCACGGGAGCAGTTGGAGTAAAAGACCGGTTCGGCGATTCGGGAGCGCCCTGGGAACTGATCAAGGAATTCGAAGTCAGCGCCGAGCACATCGCGCAGAGGGCCGCGGAGTTGATGGCGATCAAAAAGGGACGGGCTGCCAGTTCCCGGAACCAAGCAGAGCGTGAAGCCTTGGTGCGGTAGGGGCCGAGCGAAGACAAACCAGCACTTAGTCATTAGACACTACCTTGAGTTATCCAAGTGTGTCGATTTACGTCACAATCCTTCACCATTCCTTCACTGTACCTACGAAGGGAGCCAACCAGGATTCTTTCTTGTAAGTATCTGACAAAGCTGAGAATTTCGGGCCGGGCGGTGCCTCAACTTTCCCCGTTGGACCGTCAAATTACGCCGTTCGGCTGATTCCATTCGGCCACGACATAGAAAGAGGACAAGAATACGCCATTGTGCATGGCGGCGGTCTTGGTCCACCAGGGCCAAGGCGGGGGACTAGGTCTGCAGTTGAACCGAAGAAGGTGAGGACATGAGCACTTCGACACATCCAGCAACGAGTGGTGGGCTAGTGCAGATTACATCGCTGGAAGAAATGATTCGCCAGCGAGTGGCAGAAGAACGGGCACGGCTGGAGAAGGAAGCAGGAATCGCCCGTAAAGAGATCCATCATTTTCACAAGCCGATCGAGCGGCCATTCACTGCAGACCAGCGCAACAAGACCACGCTTCTTTTTGGCGGGCTGACCTGGAAGCACGAGAAGTTGGTCCATGGCGCTCTCGAGGGGCTGGGTTACAAGTGCGAAGTGGTGCCCACGGCGAATGTAAAGGCGTTCCAGTTGGGCAAGGAGTATGGCAATAACGGCCAATGCAATCCTACGTACTTCACCGTCGGCAACCTCGTCCAGTATCTGCAGAAGCTGGAGGAGTCGGGCATCCGCCGGGAAGACCTGCTCAACAATTACATTTTCCTTACCGCAGGGGCATGTGGTCCGTGCCGCTTTGGGATGTATGAAGCGGAATACCGGCTGGCCCTGCGCAATGCAGGCTTCGACGGCTTCCGAGTGATGCTATTCCAGCAATCGGGTGGTCTCGACCAGTCGGAGGCGGAAGCCGGGCTGTGCATGAACCTGGACTTCTTTCTGAACCTGCTGAATGCCCTCAATATGGGCGACATCATTAACGAAGTCGCGCATCAGATCCGGGCGTTCGAAGCGAATACCGGCGAGACAGACGCTGTCCTGGATGAGTCGATCGACTACCTGCACGAGGCGCTCAAGAAGAAGTCGCCCTGGTCGGTAGAGAGCAAACTGGGGAAGGCAGCCAACAAGATCCCGATGAAAGGTACGGTTGAATATTTGGGCAAATTCCTCAATCAGCTCATGTCCGACGATTACATGGTGGCGCTGAATCAGGTACGCGATCGCTTCAACCGGGTGAAGGTGGACCGCTTCCGGGTGAAGCCGATTGTGAAGATCACGGGCGAGTTTTGGGCGCAGACCACGGAAGGCGACGGCAACTTCAATATGTTCCCGTTCCTTCACAAGGAGGGTGCGCAGATCATCGTGGAGCCGATCGGCACCTGGATCATGTACATGATCCATCAGGTGGTGCAGAAGATTCGCGACACCAAGGGACTGGAAGAGGGTACGGTTGCGCCTCCGAGCTGGCGCATCGACAAGCAAGCCAAGATTGAATGGAACTACCGCAACAAGTTGATGAAGCTCAGGGCTGCGGAGCTGATCTTTGCTCGCGAGTATCACCGCATTGTTGACGCTCTGGGAGGGACTGCGCATCGTTTGGTAGATCAATACGAACTACAGCGGCTCGGCCATCCTTACTACAACTCGCGTGCGGGCGGCGGCGAAGGGCACCTGGAAGTGGCCAAGAATATCTACTACTCCAATCGCGAACTCTGCCACATGGTGCTCTCGCTGAAGCCGTTTGGATGTATGCCCTCCACGCAGTCCGACGGAGCGCAATCAGCCGTAGTGGCGCATTACAAAGACATGATCTTCCTTCCCATTGAAACCTCCGGGGAGGGCGAGATCAATGCGCATAGCCGGGTGCAGATGGCGCTGGGCGAAGCCAAGGCCAAGGCTAAGCTCGAGTACAAAGAGGTGCTGGAGAAGATCGGCAAGAGCCAGGACGAGTTGAAGGCGTATGTCGAGCAGCACCCGGAGATGTCCAACGCGCTCTATCCGGTGCCGAAGTACAAAGGCGTAATTGGGACTGCTGCGAACTTCGCGGTGCATGTGGCAGAACGTATGGGGGCCCAGGTTCCGTATCACGCGGAAGCGCACTGAGCGTTGCAAAAGCGGACTTGACCGTGAATTTGCAAGGCTACCAACTGTCATCCTGAGCGAGGGTCGAGTATAAAGACGAGGCCCGAGTCGTGGGACCTGGTGTTTTAAGGGTTCCTCCAGGCTAAAGGCTCTCTAGGAGAATCATGGCGGGACTTACCGATAAAGCGATTCGCGACAAGAAGTACGAAATGCTGTGGATGGGTGCCGACGTCGGTTCCACGACGGTGAAGATCGCGGTCATCGACGGTGAAACCGACCAGATCATCTGGCAGGACTACCAACGGCATGAAACCAAGCAGCCGGAGAAGCTCCTGGAGATGCTGAAGCAGATCGGGGAGGACCTGCCAGCTACGCCGATAGAGAACTATCGCGTATTCATCACTGGATCGGGTGGCTCCGGAATTGCCAAGCACCTGGGCGCGAAGTTCGTGCAGGAGGTAAACGCGGTATCGCTCTCCGTGGAGAAGCTCTATCCAGAGTGCGGGTCAGTCATCGAACTGGGTGGGCAAGACGCGAAGATCATCATCTTCAAGGAAGACCCGGAGACGGGCAAGAAGAAGAAACTGCCTTCGATGAATGACAAGTGCGCGGGTGGCACGGGCGCGGTCATCGACAAGATCAATGCCAAGCTTCGTATTCCCTCTGCGGAACTCTGCAACATGGGCTACAAGGGCCTGAAGCTGCACCCGGTGGCAGGGAAGTGCGGGGTTTTCGCCGAGACCGATATTAACGGCCTGCAGAAACAGGGCGTTCCGCCGGATGAGCTGATGGCGTCATTGTTTGAGTCAATCGTGCAGCAGAACCTGTCGGTGCTGACGCGCGGCAATACGCTACGTCCCGTTGTGCTGCTATTGGGTGGTCCGAATTGCTACATCAAGGGAATGCGCGACTGCTGGAAAGCTAACATCCCCAAGATCTGGGAAGAGCGGAACTATCCCCTTCCAGAGGGTGTGAATCCGGAAGATCTGATTAAGACCCCCGATAATGCGCAATATTTTGCCTGCATCGGAGCAGTCGAGTTTGGAAAGCAGGAAGACCCGGGAGTCGGTCTTTATCAGGGCTACTCGAAGCTGGAATGGTACATCACGGAGGGACGTGCCCAGGAAAAGGCTAAGAAGGGCGGCGCACAGGCGCTGGCGAAGAGCCCGGAGGAGTTGGAAGAGTTCAAGAAAAAGTACGCCAAGAAGAAGTTTGTAGCTGCGACATTCCAGCCTGGCCAAGTAGTTGCGGGTTTTGTCGGAATCGATGGCGGATCCACTTCAACCAAAGCCGTCCTCGTGGACAAGAACCGCAATATTCTGTGCAAGACCTATCAACTCTCGAAGGGAAATCCGATCGAGGACACGCAGGAGGTTCTGGCCAAGATTACGAAGCAGGTTACAGACCAGGGCGCGACTTTGAAGGTCTCAGGCGTTGGCACCACGGGCTATGCCAAAGACATTCTGAAAGACGCGGTCGGCGCCGATGTGGCGCTGGTAGAGACAGTAGCCCATACGCAGGCAGCGCTGCATTTCTATCCCGACGCGGACGTGATCTGTGATGTGGGCGGCCAGGACATCAAGATCATCATCCTCAAAGACGGACGCGTAAAAGACTTCAAGTTGAACACGCAGTGCTCGGCCGGCAACGGCTACTTCCTGCAGGGTACGTGCGAAAGCTTTGGCTTCAAAGTCGAGGAGTTCGCCGACATCGCATTCGGAGCCAAGGGCTTTCCGCAGTTCGGTTATGGCTGTGCGGTGTTCATGCAGTCGGATATCGTCGATTTCCAGCGGCAAGGGTGGAAGCCCGAAGAAATCATGGCGGGGTTATGCAACGTGCTGCCGAAAAATATCTGGCTGTACGTATCCCAGATTCCCAACCTGTCGGCCATAGGGCGCAGGTTCATTCTCCAGGGCGGCACGCAGCACAATCTGGCGGCGGTGAAGTCGCAGGTGGATTTCATCGAATCGCGATTCAAAGGAAAAGAGGTGCAGCCCGAGGTGATCGTGCACCAGCACTGCGGCGAAGCCGGCGCGATTGGCTGTGCTTTCGAAGCAGTTCGCTTGTGGGAGAACGGAAAGCAGACCGAATTCATCGGAATGGATGCGGTGGCTTCAATTTCCTTCACCACGACACGAAACGAGGACACCCGGTGCTATTTCTGCAAGAACAAGTGTCTGCGCACTTTTATCGACGTAAAGACTGCTTCACCGAATCCGAACTATAAGCCGCCGGTGAAAACTAAAGTGCCGCTGGCGCCGGGCGCCCAGCGCTTGATCATCGCCACCTGCGAAAAGGGTACGGTAGAGAACGTGGAAGAGATGCGCGTCATCAAGGGCAATATTGACGCCATCAAGAAGGAGAACCCCAATCTGGTGGAGATTGCGGCCAAGGCGGCATTCAAGAGCTACGAGCCACCACTCGTGGCCGATCCGCTGCCTAAGTTGGTGATCACTAAAGCGCAGAAGCAACGCATCGAACTGATGAAGCGGCGGGCAGAGCTGAAGATTGGCATGCCGAAAGCGCTGAACATGTATTCGTGCGGCCCGTTCTTCACCGCCTATTTCGAGTCGCTGGGGGTAAAAGCCGAAAACCTATTGTGGTCGGAATACACCAGCGAACAACTCTACAAAGAAGGGGCGAAGCGGGGAGCGATTGATCCCTGCTTCCCGTCCAAGGTTGGGATTCCGCATGTACACAATTTGCTGTACTCGGTGCATCCGAAGAAGAAGCTGGATGTGATCTTCTTTCCGATGATCGATTCACTTCCAACCTTCCTGACGCATACGCAGTCCAGCCGCGCTTGCCCAACGGTGACGGCTACACCTGCTTCAGTCAAAGCCGCCTTCACCAAAGAAGGCGATCTGTTCAAGGAAAAGGGCGTGATCTGGAGGGACACGCTCATCTGCCTCAATGAAGAGAAGCTGGCACACCGTCAGATGTATGAAGACTGGGAAGACATTCTGGGCCTGACCGAGGAGGAAAACCTCCGGGCGGTGCAGCAGGGCTTCGCAGCAATGAATAAGTTCGACAACGAGATCATGCGGGGAGCAGCGCGCGAAGTGCTGAAGCGCCTGGAGGCTGAGACCCGCCTGGGTATTGTGCTGCTGGGCCGTCCGTACCACAACGATCCCGGAATCAACCATGAGATCCTGGAGGAGTTCCAGAAGCTCGGATATCCAGTATTTTCTCAGGATTCGCTGCCGCTGGACGATGAAATCGTGTGGAAGCTGTTCGGAGACGAGGTCCACGCGGGCGTGATCAAGCACCCAATGGACGTTTCCGATGCCTGGAAGAATTCGTATTCGGAGAATACGAGCCGCAAGGTTTGGGCCGCCAAGTACATCGCCCGGCATCCCAATCTGGTGGCGCTGGAGCTTTCCAGCTTCAAGTGCGGACACGATGCCCCGATCTATACTGTGATCGAAGAGGTCGTCGAACACTCAGGAACGCCGTACTTCTGCTTCAAGGATATTGATGAGAACAAGCCGACCGGGTCCATCAAGATTCGCGTGGAGACGATTGGTTACTTCCTGAAACGCTACCGAGAGGACATGGTTCGGGAGAAACAGAAGAAGCTGACAATTGAAGACCAGCTTAAGAAATTTGAGGAGCAGTTGCGCGCGGAGCTGCTCATCGCACAGAGGCACCGGGCTGCTGAGGGCGTTCCCGCGGAACTGGTTTCCATTTCCAATGCTCAGCCAACGGCGGATGAGTTGGTGCAGCTGAGTGGAGATTAAAGTAGGACTTTAACATAGGATTACAACGAATTCCGTCCCTTCTGCCGGTCCGAAAGGCTGGCAGAAGGGATTTGTTTTGCTGAAATTTGCACGCTGCCGCGGACAAGAGTGTCCGCGCCACACGTGCTAGACTTCAGTAAAATAGTCTGATCTCCAGCAGGATGGCGCAAGCATGGCAATGGACTCTGATAAGGTGATGTTTGAGATTTACCGTGAGGCGACTTACAGCGGGAAGTACCGGGTGGTGTATTTCACCGAGTTGAACGAAAACAACAAGGAGTTTGAGATCAACCGGGCACTCGCCGGGGAGCACTTTTACGATGGTTTCATCCGCAATTACGGCAAGGACGAAGCCAAGGACATCATCGACGCGCTCCTGAAACGCATGAACGACGGCGAATCGCTGCCCCCCGAAGAAGTGGAAAGGGCCTTGGGCGACCATATGGCCAACCGCTAGCACAATCCCGTCAATAGGCTTGGGGTATAATCACCGCACAATGGCCGAACAACAGGTCGCCAAGGCACCGGGATTTGTCCCGGACGAACTGAAGCATGAGCCACGATCCAAAGGGATTCTGACCCCCCGCAAAAAGAAACCCAAAGAGCTGGCAGTAATTACGGAATGCTGTACAGGCTGTGCCGGCTCGCCAGCGTGCGTGGAGTACTGCCCGATTGAAGACTGCATGTTCTGGGTACCCGATGAAGATCATCCCCCATTCGGGCGCATTCAGGTCGACCCGATCCTGTGCATCGGGTGCAAGAAGTGCACCAGCAAGGGGCCGGATGGCAGCTTCCTCGACGGCTGCCCGTGGGACGCCATAGTGATGCTGGATACTACGGAAGTCGAAAAGGAAGTGGGAATGATGAGTTACTAGTGGCTGCTTTCCCGGCCTGTCGCTGCCAACAAGTGCGTCGTTTGCCCGGCATTGTTATCGGGTAAATTGTAATCGGGTAATCTGAAAACTAAACTTGGGGCCTGTCTCTAGCGGGACAGCTTCAATCATTTCATGGTTTGTTTCCCATCAGCTCCAAGACTGCTGTGGTTTCGGCGAGGATGGCAGTTTTGATCGTCGGTTCACGATCAGGGTAAAACTTGGACGAGTGGAGCGAAGGTAACGGCTCTCCGCCACCCTTTGCCGCCCTATATTTCTCGGGATTCACCGCGCCCACGTGGAACATCAGAATTGGCACTCCTGCGCTGCCATATTCTGAAAAATCTTCTGAGGACATCTTAGGCGGAATTTCCAGCACATTATTTTGCCCCAAGCTGCGGCTTACGGCAGCTTCAACGCGGCGGGTGAGCACAGGGTCATTGAATACTGCTTTGGTTGAGTCCACGACTTTCATCTCGGGAGGCTTGGGAGCTCCGGCAGCCTGGGCTTCGGCGCACGCAATCCGCTCGATGCCGGACAGCAAATGCTCGCGGACCTCCGGGCGGTAAGAGCGAACCGAAAGCTGAAGTTTGACCTCATCGGGAATAATGTTGTGCTTCGTGCCTGCGTGGATGGAACCCACCGTAACGACGGCCGGATCATTGGGATCATCCTCCCGAGAGACGAGAGTCTGAAGTGCGAGAATAGTGCGAGCCGCGACGACTATAGGATCGATTGTCATTTGCGGCTTGGCCCCATGCCCGCCTCTGCCGTAAATAGTCAAGTCTACGGCATCGGAAGCGGCCATGGAGTAACCAGAAGTGAATCCGACCTGACCCGCCGGGATGCCATCATCGTCATGGAGAGCCAAGACAAAATCGGGCTTTGGGAAGCGCGTGAAGAGCCCGTCCTTGAGCATGGCCGACGCGCCATTCATCGATTCTTCAGCAGGCTGGGCAATCATCATTAATGTGCCATGCCAGAGGTCGCGGTGCTGGCTTAGCAAGCTTGCGGATGCAACCCAGGTGGACATATGCACGTCGTGACCGCAGGCGTGCATCACGGAAACATCATTACCCGCAGCGTCCTTGGTTTTGACGTGACTTGCGTAAGGAAGACCGGTGGCCTCAGCAACTGGAAGGGCGTCGAGTTCGGTGCGCACCATCACTGTGGGTCCGCTGCCGTTCTTAAGGATGGCTACAACTCCATTGCCGCCTACGTTCGTGGTGACCTGGAATCCCAGTTTGCGGGCCGCGTCGGCGAGCTTGGCAGCCGTCTGAACCTCATGCGACGAGAGCTCAGGGTTACGATGGAGATCCAGGTAGAGAGCTTCAATATTGGGGTAGATCGAGTCAATATCGCCCTTCGAGAAACTGGGACCCTGAGCGAAGGCACCAATGGAGACAGCCAGGCAAATCATCAGCGAAAGCGATCGCATAGCACCTCGGTTGTGAGATAGCAAAACTGCAGATCCCTCGCGTCCTGGCGGCCGCACGTCCACTCCATTGAGCCAAAAGCGGGCTCATTGGGGAACCCGCTCCTGATGGCAAGAGCCTGCTCCACATGCCTCACTTCGCAGCTCGCTGCAGAATAGCACGCTCAGAAGCAACAGCTTGTTCGCGAATGCGCTCCGGCATCTCCGGCAGAGCACGTTCGTAGGGGCGGATGGCGGGGAGATCCTCGACCCGGCCGACTACGTAAAGAGCTCGCAGCGCCTCCCAAACCTGGTCGGTGCTGGGATCGATGCGGGCTATCTCACCGTTTGCTGCAACCTGCGCGCCGCGGCTTGCGGCGAAGGCCACACGGCCAGTCAATGGCGAGCGAAGTTCGAAAATTTTGGCATCAGCGCTGAGTTTGGAAACAGTGCCATTCTGACGCACAGTGGTTCCAGGCTTGGCGCTATCCACAATGATTCCCGTCGACGGTGCTGTGATGACGGCGGGCTTTAGCATCTCGAGTAGTTGCGATCGGCCAGAATCATCGCCGAAGCGCACCAGAGCCAGAGCGGCGTTACCTCTGACGTTAGCGGACGAATCGTGCAGAAGTTCAAGCAGAGCCTGGTGGAATTCCGGGCGGGAAGCGTCCTGGCCCATGACCCAGGCATCGGTGTTGCGAATCTCTTCCACTGGATGTGAGGCCAGCCAAACCAAATCCGGATACCAGTGCGCGACGCTGTCATCGCGACGTCCTATTCGTTCGCCGATCTGCACGAGCGCGTGCTGAATGTGGCGGGGCTTCTGGCTGTCGTGCAGGTAGCGATTGAGCTCAGCATCTGACAATTGGCGGCCAAACCAGGTACTGCGCCAAAACAGAAACGGCATAAGCACGATGGCCCAAGCTGTCATGAAAAAGAGAATACGAGTGCGAGTGGACATCCGATGGTGCACGCGAGGAGAGGAAACAGTTTCAGCTGGAGTTGGCGATGATGGCTGGTTTACTTCAGTCACAGGGGAATTGTAATCGTTGATGGGCCTGCGCTTCACTCTTCTACGTCGGCGTCGAGAACGCGTGGTTGCTCCAGGTAGTGCGACACCGCGTATTGTGCCACCAAGCTGGTGGGCACCAGGACCTCTGCTCCTCGCCATTCGCCTTTCGGGTGTGGCGCATCCAGTGGGTGTTTGCAGGGGCCACTGCTGCCAAACTCCTCCCCGAAGAAGGCGGCCTGGGCTTCGGGGAAGGGAGTGAGATCACGCCAAGCCCGATCACCGACCGTCCCGGAGATGTCGATTTTGAGTTTGACGATGGGCATGACTTACGCTGACGAGGCGCAGTTGGCGTTCGATTCCTCAGGGTGCAAACAGGTGATACAGCATAACGTAGATGATGACTCCGGTCACAGAAACGTAGAGCCAGAGAGGATAGGTCCAACGCGCGATGGCGCGGTGGCGCTCAAAGAGCTCGCGTAAGGCACGTGAGAGCGTGATCAGCACCATGGGAACGATTACCACAGCGAGAATGGTGTGGCTAATCAGGATCGTGAAGTAGAGAGGCCGTGACCAGCCGTGTCCCTGAAAGCGCACGGATCCAACGTGGTAGTGATAGTAAAGATAAGAAGCCAGGAACAGGGTGGAGGCCGCGAAGGCCGACAGCATGCATGCCCGGTGTGCCGCGATGCGGCCCTTCTTAATCAGTGAGACACCCGCAATGATGAGAGCTGCAGAAGTGCCATTCAGGATGGCATTGATCAAGGGAAAAATGGCGTAGCGTTCATTCATGCCGCAGGTTTCGTGGTGCGACGGTTGGCTACCAGAAATGCGAGGACGAACATGATCATGGCAAAAGCCGCAAGAACAGCCAGGTTGGTGCTGATGGATAGTCCAAGCGAGGAGCTTCCCGGGAACAACAAGCCGCGCAACGCCTCCGTGCCATAGGTCAGCGGATTGATGCGCATCAGGAATCTGATCCAAAAAGAGGCTCCACTGAGGGGGAACAGCGAGCCAGAAAGGAGCCATAGCGGGATCAGGAAGAGATTGATGATGGCGTGAAAGGCCTGGGTTGAGTCCATGGGCCAGGCAATGATGAAGCCGAGGGCAGTAAGCGAGAACGCGACCAGGAAAACGGCAAGCGCGACCAGCAGCAGGGTTCCCACTCCGAAGTGAATTCCCACGGCAGGGGCGAAAACCAAAAAGATCAGGCCCTGCAGAGCCGCCAGCGTAGTGCCTCCAAGGACTTTTCCCAGCACAATCACCGAGCGATGAACCGGAGCTACCAGGACGGAAAGCAGGAAGCCCTCTTTGCGGTCTTCGATGACCGACATCATAGTAAATATTGCGGTGAACAGAACAATCATGATCAGCGCGCCGGGAAAGAAGAAATCCAGATAATTCTGGCTGGCTTGGGCGCTCGCACCGCGAAAAGAAGTGCCAAAGCCTGATCCGATCACGATCCAAAAGAGCAGAGGCGAGGCAATCACGCCTATCACGCGGGTGCGCTGGCGGTAAAAGCGCACCACTTCACGCCACCAGAGACTGAACGCAGGCCGGAACGTGCCCACGGCAGCTGCGGGAGGCGATAGGGCCAAACTTTGGGCCTGGGCTGGCATCAGCTTTGTTCCTGGTCGGTCCAGAATCGGTGTCCGGTGCGATGGATGAAGACATCTTCCAGAGTCGGTTTGCTAACCGAGACCGACTGAATCTCGCCAGGGAAGGCTTCTACGACATCGGTAACGAAGCGGTGGCCTTGCTCGCGCTCCAGCCGCACTTTGCCGTCGAGGACCGATGTTGCAAGACCGAAGCGGGCGCGTATCTGATGGGCGAGGGAGTCCGGGTTGACAGCCTCCAGCAGAATGACGTCGCCGCCAATTTCATGTTTCAGTGCTGCGGGAGTGCCGAGGGCAACCAACTTGCCTTCGCTCAGGATAGCGAGGCGATCGCAATGCTCGGCTTCCTCCATCAGGTGCGTGGTTACGATGATAGTGACATTTTCTTGATCACGCAGCGTGCACAGATACTGCCAGAGATCACGACGAGCTCCTGGGTCAAGTCCGGTAGTAGGTTCGTCAAGCAGGAGCACCGATGGATGGTGCATCAGACCCTTAGCCAGTTCCAGACGGCGCTGCATGCCGCCAGAGAAGGCTTCTGCCTTATCGTTAGCGCGATCTGACAATCCTACGCGGGAGAGCATTTCGTGGATTCGCGCTCTCAGAACAGAGCCTTTCAGGCCGTATAAGTGGCCCACGTGCCACAGGTTCTCGTTGGCAGTGAGCTTCACGTCAATGCTAGGCGCCTGGAAAACAACACCGATGCGGCGACGGAGCCCCTCAGGATCGTTGGCCGCATCGCAACCCATGATGATGGCGCGTCCGCGCGTCGGTAGCATTAACGTGGAGAGAATACGGAACAGCGTGGTTTTGCCGCTTCCGTTGGGTCCCAGCAATCCAAACATTTCTGCCCGCTGAACATTGAACGAGACACCATCTAGTGCTTTACGTTCACCGTAGGAATGCTGCAGGTTATCGACGCACACAACGGCGTCGCTGGAAGTCTCAGGAACCTGCCTGGGGTTGGCCCCGGGAACTTGAATCGTGTCAGTGGGCACAAGCCATTCTACGATGCCACAGCGTTAATCATCATCAGGCCGAACAACAGCGGGAGGTAAATAACAGTTGCCTGCAGTAGAAAACGGGCATGTGCTTTCGAGTGTGGAGAGGTGGGGGGTAGTTTGGCGGCAGCAAGTCGGTATCCAAACCAGAAGAGAGCAGCACTCAACAGCAGTGCACCCGAGAGGTAGAGCCTTCCGGTCATGCCAAGCAGGCTCGGAGCCACACTCATAGGAATGAGGAGGAGGGAGTACACGATAATTTCCCGGGCTGTGGAGCGCCCGTCACTCTCAACCACCGGCAGCATGCGAATGCTGGCGTTGGCGTAGTCCTCACGATAGAGCCAGGCGATAGAGAAGAAGTGTGGAAACTGCCAGAGAAAGACAATGGCGAACAGCACGATGCCTTCCCATTCCACCCGGCCACGATTGGCAGTCCATCCGAGTAGTGGCGGCATGGCGCCGGAAAAAGCGCCTACGAAGGTGCAGATGGGGGATCTGCGCTTGAGCGGAGTGTAAACGGTCAAATAGAAAACTGCCGTTCCCAGTGTGAGTAGCGCCGTCAGGTTATTGGTGGTTAGAGCGAGATAGACAGTGCCACCAAGGATCATGGTTGAGGCAGCGACGGTGGCATGAGCCAGACTCATGCGGCGAGCAGGCAGTGGGCGAGTAGCGGTGCGGCGCATCAGGGCGTCAGCTTCGCGCTCCAGGACTTCGTTAAAAGCAGCGGTACCACCCGAGACTAGCCCAATGCCCAGTAAGGCGTGAAATAAGGCCCAAGTAAAAGACGGGACGCCAGACTTAAGCGCGCCAAGATAGAAACCCGTCCAGGCGGTCAGTACGATCAACGTCGTTACCCGAAGCTTGATTAACTCTGCGTAGTCGCGCGCGCGGCTGATACCGTTCCGGGCAGACCAGAGTGGGTGAGTGGCACTGCTCATGCAATCACAGCCTTTTGAGTTCGAGAACTAAGCGGTTCAGCTTCGGTTTGCGGCACAGCGACATGGCGCCAGGTCTGGATCGCGAGGACTACAGTCGTAGCCAACAATAAGGCGCCCACTGATACATGCGCTACCGTTGACCAAATCATCATTGGCGTTGGCTGAGCAACTTCTCCTCCCCAGACCACCCTAGCCAGAAAAGAAAGAAAACCGAGACACAACTGGGCGATCAGAAGACCCAAAACAATTATGGCGGGCCGACGGAGAGCTTCGAGTTGGGAATAGTAAGAGAGGACACGGATGGCCGTCCAGGTCACAACAATCACCACGAGCAAGGAATGGATGACGTGGGGCTGCCATCCCATCCCCTTGTGGCGGAACATACCGCCCAAGATGAGTTGGACATAAAGCAAAGCGATGGAGAGCAGAGTGAGCGTAACCAGGCTGGGGCGGCGGCGATCCACCGCAATCCTGGGCTGCTCTTGTACCCAGTGTCGCCCCGTAAACAGGGCAATCGCGACGGCTAGGCAGAAGAACGTCTGGCCTACGACTGCGTGAGCCGTGGAAACCGCCGGCGGAAGAAAATGCAGGACGGTGATGCCACCCAGAATAGCTTGCACAATGATGGTGCTAAAGGCGGCGAGCGCAAGATTTTTCATCCAGCGGCGGCGATCTACGAGCCAAGTGGAAATCGCTATTCCAAGGGTAAGCAGGATGGTGAAGCCCGCGATCATGCGGTGGCCGTGCTCATAGAGAACGCCTCCGACCATGCTGGGCATGCGAAAGGAATGGAATGTGGTCGGCCAGTCCGGGACGGCAAGGCCAGCGTCATTGCTGGTGACAAGTGCTCCAGCGATGATGAGGAAAAAAGTCGCAAAGGCGGTGAACACCGCAAAACCGTGGTGCGCCCGGTTATATGGCGTGGTCAACGCGGTCAGAGCTGATCTCCTTCAAGTCGCCGGCCGTCATTAGTGGAACACAGACTATACCATCTGCAAAAAAGTCGTGCTTCATGAAAGCGATGAGCGGAAAAGAGGGCGCGAACGCGCCCTCCGCTAAGCTGGTTATGACCCCTTCACCGTGAAGTCAACTGTTTTCGAGTCTTTTGGAGCGAGCGTCACCTTCTGTTCCTGGGTCCACCCTTTCTCATGTACGACGGCGATGGTGTACGTGCCCGGAGGCAAGCCGGTCAGGGTGTACTTGCCATTTTTGTCCGTGACAGCATAGAAGGGGTTCTTTACCACGTTGATGTACATCTTCATCCAGGGATGCTGGTTGCATTTGACCGGCAGCATTACCTCTTCGCGGGCAAAGGATTTTTCCAGCGGAGCCGCCTTTGGCGCCTGCGATTCGTTCCACTCGCGATTGTCCTTGGGAGTGGGATGAATGTTATGGGTGGTGTTGTCGCTGTTCACGACTTTTACTTCCTGGCCAGTCATAACGCCCAAAACATGGGGGTGGTAGCGGCAGCCTTGCTGGTCGATGGTCACCGCATCTTTGGGGGTTTCGAAGGTGCGGTCGCCTAGGCCATCTTTCACATAGACGAAAGCATTTGCCAGGTCGCCATTGTCGACCACGACGGTCTCGGTCATGTTGGGCCCGCTGCCGCATGCCGGATCCTGGCTCATATCGATCTTCTGCGGCTTGGGCGCAGTGCCGTCAAATTTTACTGTTCCGGAGACGGATGCCACAGTGTTGGGATCGATCGGAGTGGCAGCCGCGGCCGGCTTTGATTCTGCAGCAGGTTTTTCCGCTTCGCTTTCTTTCTTACTACACGCGCCCCACAGAAGCAGGCTGAGCAAGACGAAACAAAGGAAAGCCCATTTTGTTTTGTTCATAAAGATCCTCTTTCTAATAATGCGAGTTAGTGTGAACAGGGTCAGCCCCTGCTCAGAAGTTGCATTTTGCAGGCCTTCTTCGGAGACCCTGGCTGTTCGGCCCCTAAAAACAGCTCGACTCTCAGGCCCTGCAACGCAGCCGGACATTTTATCGCGAACCTCCTGCTGAGGTGGAACCGGGCGCGTAGCGAGTGGTTGCCCGCGGCGAAGCTGCGGGCGGATTGCCTTTGGCCGACTTTGGAGAAGCCGGCATGCGGGCGCTCACGCGATGCTGTTCCTCAGGCGTGAGCTGGAAGATATAGCGGACCAGAAGCTTGGTGTGATCCTGGGTGTATCCGTTGAATGAGGGCGGAGTAGGTCCGGAGAAGACCCATCGCTCGCCCTGCTTGCGAAACAGATTGGAAGGCATGGCCGTGCCAGGACTGATGCTTTGAGGATCGACGATCCAGCGCTCGGTCCAACCCGGCTTGAGACGTTCTTTAGCCAGAAGGAAATTTGGCGCGGTAGCATGCGCGTCGTGCGCAGGATCGCCTGTGGCATGACACTTCAGACAGGGAGCCGCCTGGCTCGCGAAGAGACTGCGCGCCATCTCGGTTTCGCTGGCAGTCAGCAACTCTTCACGCTGGGGAATGTAGGGGAGCGGCTGCTGCGACAAGGCCTGGAAGAAACGAACAAGTTTGCGCACCTCGTTTTCCGAAAAATAGAAGGTAGGCATGCGAACCTGGAGATAGGGACGGACGCCATTGCGATGGATGTCGGTGACGCTGAGAGACGGATTCGACAGGAAGCGCATCAGCCAATCCGGGCTCACGCGCGCGCCCTCGGTAAGAAGCTTGGGGGGCAGTTTCTCCTTGGCATCGGCGTAAACTGGGAGGCTTTCCAAGGCCGTCTTCTGGCCCGGTACGAACTGATGGCATCCCATGCAGTTATATTTGCGGACGATCCACCAACCTTCCTGGATGTCGCGGCGGGAGTCCTGAGGGCGGTACTGGTAGCTCGCGGGTAGTGAGGTCTCCTGGCTGCCTAGGAGGAAGGTGGTCAGGTCCTGAATTTGTTCCTCCGTGAGATGGGGATCTGGCATGCGCAGGGCCTCGGTTTCGGACTTGACCTTGCCCTGATCGTAGATCTCCGGCTTTGCCAGCTTGTGTTCAAAGAAGCCCTTGTGGTCGTACCAGGGTCCGATCTTTTTCGCGGTGATAGGGTCCTTGCCACCTCGCATCGCGGGCTCAGTGAACAGCGCGAAATCAAGGCGCTCGATCGGCTTGCTGCCCTCGGCGGTGAGTTCGGTACCGATGCGGCCTTCGTCCTCAAAACCGGCAATCTCGTGGCAGCCAGCACAGCCATAGTGGCGGATCCACTTCCTGCCTTCTTCCTTCAGCTTTGGATCGTCCATAAAGGAAGCGTCAGCGTATGCACCCGGCTCCTGCTTTTTCTGCTGGCTAAGATACGTTGCGATGTCAGCAACTTCATCCGGAGCGAGCCGCAGGTTGGGCATCACCGTCATCTGTTCAATTTGCAGCTCGTGTCCATCGTTGGGGCAGGTGGTGTGATCGAAGTCGACAATGTAAGGCACGCCGTGCTTGGCGTAGTCGTCTGGGCCAATGTCCTTCTTCTCATATGGACAATAAGGACGGAGGCGCTGGCGTGGATTGCTGATCCAACGCACCAGATAGTCATAGTTGTCTTTCTCTCCGACGCGGGACAGATTGGCGGCAAACTCCGCGCCGATCTGATGCGAGCCTTCGCCGATCGAGTGGCACGCAAGACATCCGCGAGTCTCAAAAAGTTCCTTGCCGCGAGCGGCGTTGCCCAGCTTGCCGTGCGGGATGGGATCAGTGAGCGCCGATTGCCAGAGATAGGCGCTGATGGCTTTGATCTGCGCGTCTGTGAGTCGGAAGTTCGGCATCTTCGTGGTCGGCCGAAAATCTGTGGGCTTGTGCAGCCAGACAGGAATCCAATTGCGGTTCAGCTTGGCACGGATTTCCTTCAGGTCGGGCCCGATCTTCTTCATGTCCTTCAGCAGGCTGGAGGACTTCAGATCAAGCTGCTCGATCTGGCCAGCGATCTTGCTGTTGGCGACTTTCAAGCCGACCGCGTCTTCGTTGAGCTTGTTGGCCTGTTCGTTGGTTAATTTGGGATCGTCAGCTTGCTTGTTCAGATAGGCAGCTTGTTTGAGATTGTCGCGCTGCTGCTGCTCCATTTGTTTGATCTGTTGCTGGATGGAGAGCAGATCCTCCGGTTCCGTGTCGTAACCTTCATAGCGATGGCAGCCGTTGCATCCGCGCTGGCGAAAAAGGAACTTGCCTTCGCTGATGGTGCCGCCTACATCGCCTACGCGGAGCCACATATCCGCAGCGTGGCAGGTCTGGCAGCCAGCTTCGACGTTGGCGGGCTGGAACAGCGGCCATAGCCAGTGTTCGTAGTCCCCGTGCGCTTTCTCCACGCTCGTGGTGGCGCGTCCGTTGCCCTGGTGACACGGAGAACACCCGAACTTATCCGGATCGTGGATAGTGAGCAGTCGCTTCTCGGGATGGCTTACCAAGGCTCGAGCGTACTCATCAGGCTTTTTGCCGGGCAGGCTCATCGATGAAGCAGTCAGGCGCAATGGTTCGCGGATTCCCATGTGGCAGGATTCGCAGCGATCGACAATATTGGCCTCGGCCACATTGATCTGAACGATTTTTGGATCCCAATCCTCTATTTTGTGCTGCAGCCCACGGATTTGTTCCGGAGTCAGGTCGACAAGGTGATCGTTCAGATATGCGTCGCGTTTGTCCTTGGCTTCGGTGAGGGGCTTCAGTAGCTCTGCAAGGCGGGCTCCCAGTTGGGTGCGCTGATCCTTCAGGCCGTTGTATTCCTTTTCGAGGTCGTCGTAGTTGAACTTCTTGCGAGTGCCGTCCGGGTATTCCACCGTGAAAGGGCCGGCCTTGTACTTCTCCAGATCCTTACGAATGCTTTCTTTCGAACTCTGGCCGGTCGCCGTCTCGAGAGCATAGGTTTCCGCACCGACATAAGCCCGCTTGTCGGTGAATACGCTCTGGACGGCTAGGATCCTGGCAGAGAGATCGCGAAGCTGATCGTTGATCCCCTTGATTTCGGCGTCGGATTTCTTTTGCGCATCGGTGTAGGAGACATCCAGTGCATGGTACTGGCTGTCGCTCTCGATGCCTTTCAATTCGTCTGCCGACTGGGTACGTGCCTGTCGGAGAAAACGCTCGTAACGGGACTTGAACTCTGTCTGGTAACGCTTCCAGGGGCGCTGGCCGTAGGCTTCATCCCACAGCGCCCAGAACAGACTTCCGATCAGCACCACGGTAGCTACCACATAGTGCACCGCGTAAGACTTGCTGGTAATCGGATCTTGTTCAGGAATAGGTTGCTCAGGCACGGGCCTTATTTCCTCCGCTTCGACCAGCTAGCGCCGTAAGTGTTCGGTCGGCGATCATCAGATGTTGAACCAGGGCGTGATCCAGACATATTTAATGTGCATGGTCAGCCGAATTAGGATTTTGATCGGCAAGGCAATCATCAGCAGCATGAAGACCATCATGATGTTGTACTGCAGGAATCCCATGCGCTCGTAGTCGCGCCGCTGATAACGTTTGAAGAGCATGTGCAGGATCAGGCCGCCGATCACAAAGTAGGCGCCAACGACAATGGCCCCAAAGATGCCCTTGCCCAGGTTCGAGGTGATGCCGAACAGGTCCGGCAAGTCGCGATTCACTTCGTAGATGAGGCGGTTATGGTCCCAGGTCATACCGGGCCAGAACCACTGCCATCCTGGACCGCGGATGAAGGTGCCGATGATGATCATCGCTACCCAAAGGATGATGAAGCCGAAGACGAAGGTCGCGATGGAGAACCGCCGTTGTTTAAGCGTGTAATAGCCAGCGCCCAGCGGATTGGTGTCGATGTATGGAATTGCCATCAGTCCAATGATGATCAGCGTCGGCATAACCACGCCGGCGATCCAGGGATCGAAGTAAACCAGCATCTCCTGCAATCCGAGGAAGTACCAGGGGGCTTTTGCAGGATTCATAGTGAGGTTGGGGTTTGCTGGCTCTTCGAGCGGCGCATTCAAGCCGATGGACCAAACCATCAGGATGGCGGTCACGATAATCGCTGCGAGAAATTCCACGCGCAGCAGAAAAGGCCACACATGAACTTCTTTCGGCCAGCCCGGAAGGTAAGGGAAGGTTTTGCGATGATGCGTCTTGGCCAGAGCCGGGTCGGCTTCCAGTTGCGTAATCAGCTGGTCGTTGGCTCGCGCCTGGCGGAAAGCAAGCCAGCAGTAAAAAGCAAGCAACGGAATTAGAGCAACGATCGGTACGTTATCTGGAGCCGAACTAATCTGCCAAAGTTGTTTCCAATCCATAAGGAAAATCCTTCGCTGTGGCTGGGAGCTAGCTATACCGCAACGATTGTCTGTCCTTGCCTACGCTATTCGCCGGCTGCACGTGCGCCGGGGCGCTTTTTCTCGGCTTCCGACGCCAACATCACGGGCGCAGGTCCGGAGATGCCGCCGTCCTTACGAACCCGCCAGAAATGCACAATCATGAATACCGAGGCGACGATGGGGATACCGATGCAATGCCAAATATAGGAACGAAGCAACGCATTGGCGTCCACGATTGAACCACCCAGAAGACCGAAGCGAACATCGTTATAAGGTGTCATCCCCAACTGCGGACCGAACGGTCCCTCATGACCAAGCAGCGGAGTAGCCCGGGCCATGTTGGTTCCCACTGTTACCGCCCAGAAACCGAGCTGATCGTCCGGCAAGAGATAACCGGTGAAAGAGAGCAGCAGTGTCAGCACAAGTAGAATGACGCCGACATTCCAGTTGAACTCGCGTGGCTTCTTATACGACCCGGTCAGAAAAACGCGGAACATATGCAGCCAGACGGCGATGATCATCAAGTGGGCCGCCCAGCGGTGCATATTGCGCAGGATCTTGCCGAACGGAACGTCGTGCTCCAGGTAAAGCACGTCGCGGAATGCCTGCACCTTCGTGGGATGGTAATAGAACATCAGCAGCACGCCAGTGAAGGTGAGTACGACGAAGAGGTAGAAAGTAATGCCGCCCATGCCCCAGGTGAAGCTGTAGCGTACCGCATCACGGTTGATCTTCGCCGGATGCAGATGCAAGAAGACATTGGATAAAACGCCCAGGGCACGGTTGCGTGGAGTGTCATCGTGCTTATGGCGGAAGATCGAGGTGTAGAGCTGGGTCTTGGTGGGTTCTTTGACAGTCTCGATCTGTTCCTTGACCTTCGACGTCATCTCGCCGGGGAGGCTGCGCAGGTGTTCTTTGACCTCGTCGACAACGCCGGTGGACTTGCCGTTCTTGCCGTTGGTTTCGTCGGGCATGATGACCTCAAATTCGAGTAATGGCTTTCGCTGTTAAACGCGCAAGAAAGCTCCGGGATCGTCGAACATACTGCGCTGGCCTTTGGGCCAAGAGTAAAGGCGGCTGGTGTCAACGATGATCTGTCCATCGGGGGCCAGCTCGACGTGGGCGCGATCCATAGGCCGCGGCGCCGGTCCCTCGAAGTTAATTCCCTCGTTGTCATAGCCACTGCCGTGACACGGACACTTGAACTTGTTTTCCGCCGGCTTCCAGTCGGGAGTGCAACCCAGATGGGTACAGCGGGCGTAGATAACGAAAACCCGGTCGGGCGTGCGATCTACCCAAATACGGTACCTCTGCTGGAACTTGGTATCGACTCCGAGACCGAAATCGGAGGGATAGCCGACTTTGAATACTGTGCTGGGCTCGAAAAGGGTACGCGGCAGAAAGAAACGGAAGAAGGCGATCAACCAGGTAGTTAGGAAAGCGATGACTGCGGTCCAAACGAGGCGGCGACGCCTCTGGTTGACTTCCGTATTTTCGGGGCCGACGGTGGCAACACCTGCCGCGGCCGCGGCCTTCGAGGTGCCTACCGCTGGCGTACCAACATAGCGGACGGCAGAGCCCTCACGAGTGAGTGGAGGAGACGCAGGCTGGACGCTTGCAGCGGGCGCTGAGGGAGTGACGACCGGTCTTGCGGCCGCGGCGGAAGCTGCGGGAGCGACTGCTGCAGGTGCGGCCAGAGCCGGAGCTGCAGGCTCTCCCAGGAGGAAGGCGACATCGGTATCGCTCAGTGGGGCTAGATCGCTGCGCTTACGGCGAGCTTGTTCGGCGGCAATGGCGGAGCGGCTCCACTTGGCAACGGCTTTTGCCAGTGCCTGAGCGTCGGCGCTAGGAGCTGAACCGGGAGCGGCAACGGGAGCGCTTGCAGGTGTTGTGGTTGCCGCTGGTGTAGGAGGTGCAGCCGGAGCAGCAGCCGTCATAGGAGCGGGCGCAGGAGCAGTAGTGGGCTGGCCATCCGCGCGTTCCCAGGGCATGGGCTCACCGGCTTTAAGGGCCGCAATATCCTCTTCGGTCAGTAGCGGAAGCCCGCTTCTTTTACGGTATGCCTGTTCCGCGGCAATCACCGAATTGTTGAGGGCTTTGCGCGGCGAAGGCGGAAGATTGCCGAGCACGCCCGCCATCGTTTTGACTTCATCCGCCATGAATCCTCACCTCTCGTAACCGGTCGCGTGTGTTCAATCGGCAGCCAGCAAGGACTCGAGCGACTTCCCGACCTGTCGATCCGCACCGATCGCACTCACGACCAACTCTGCCAGAGCGGCAATGAAAGTTGGAGAATCATTCAATCCCGCCGTCATTTCAAACTGCCGTATCCCGAGTTGCATCGCCAGTTGCCGCGCCTCGTGATCGATTTCTCCCAATGTTTCCACATGATCCGAGACGAACGACACGGGAATAACGCACACATCGTTCACGCCTGCTGAAGCCAGTTCACGAAGAGTCTGCCGCAGCGAAGGCTGCAGCCATTTGCTGGCTCCCACCTTACTCTGATAGCAAAGCCGGTGGCGATTGTTCCACCCGCCACGCGCCATCAAGAGTTCGACTGTCTCTTCAATTTGATGCTGGTAGGGATCCCCCTTCTGAACCACTGCCACTGGTACGCTGTGAGCACTGAAGACCAGTTCGACCTTCTCAGCGACAGCGAAGCGGTCGAGGGATTCATCGATATTCTCTACCAGCGACTTCAGGTAGAGTTCCTCACGATAGAAATCGCTAACAACGTGCACGGGAATTTCAGGGTGACGGTAGTGTCGGCGCCACTCATTCAAGCTGCTTCCAGTCGTTGTGGAAGAGTATTGCGGGTACAGAGGGAGCAAAATCAGCTCGTCGCATCCAGCGCGCTCCACCGCGGCGGCCGCCTCTTGCGTTAATGGATGCCAATAACGCATAGCGACAAAACAGCGGGCGTCGATCCCGAGGTCTGCCAAAGATTTTTCCAGCGCCCGGGCCTGTTGTTCCGTGAACTTGCGAATCGGAGATCCTCCGCCGATCACCTCATAGTGATGTTGCACTTTGTGGGCACGGGTGGTTGAGATCAGACGAGCCAAGGGTTTCCGGCCGAGCCGGGCAAATGGGAAGTCGATAATATCGGGATCGCAAAATAGGTTGTAAAGGAAAGGTTCGATCGCGTCCAATGAATCAGGGCCGCCCAATTGAAAAACCACTACGCCGACAAGCTTGGACATTCCCCAGGTCACCCCACCTAGAGCGAACCGAATGTTAGTCAAAACGCAAAAATTCGTCAAATGGGCAAGGAGATGATGCGTGGGGCAGTGACGCGCCTATGCAGGCTGAGTAGCAGTTTGTTCCTCACCAACTTTGGCTTGCATCTCCATAGCGGCGATCACGGCATCGGCAAACTGGCTGGTGGTAGCGGTGCCACCCACATCTCGGGTGAGATTTCTCTTGTCGCGATAGACATACTCCAACGCGTTGCGGATCTTCAAGGCAGCCTCGTACTCACCAAGATGACGAAGCATCAGCAGGCCGGAGCGGAGAACCGCAGTAGGATTTGCCAAATTTTTCCCGGCAATGTCGGGCGCCGAACCGTGCACGGCCTCGAAAACGGCGATCGAGTCGCCGAAATTTGCCCCCGGAACGAGTCCCAGGCCGCCCACAAAGGCAGCGCACAGGTCAGAGATGATGTCGCCGTAAAGATTCTCAAGCAATAGCATGTCGTACTGATAGGGATTCATCACCAGCTGCATGCATGTGTTATCCACGATGTGCTCGCCGTACGTGATTTCGGGATATTCCTTGGAGACTTTCCGCGAGCAGCGCAGGAACAGGCCATCCGATAGCTTCATTATGTTAGCTTTGTGGATGGCGTGGATGCGTTTGCGCTTGTTCTTCCGCGCATACTCGAAGGCGAATCGCGAAATGCGGGTGGAAGCCTTCTCGGTGATAATTTTCAGACTCTCTACCACTCCTGGGACCACTTCATGCTCGATGCCGGAATAGAGTCCCTCCGTGTTTTCACGAATGATGATCAGGTCCACATCGGGATAACGAGTGGGGATGTGAGGAAGATTGCGGATGGGGCGGAAATTGGCATAGAGCTCGAAATGGCGGCGCAATTCGACGTTGATGCTGGAAAATCCTCCGCCGATGGGAGTTGTGATAGGTCCCTTGAGCGCGATCCGGGTGCGCTCAATTGCCAGCAGCAGGTCCTTGGGAATGTACTCCCGGTATTTTTCGTAGGCTTCGGCGCCGGCGGCATAAGATTCCCACTCAAATTTGACGCCGGTAGCTTCCAGAATGCGCACTGCGGCGCCTACCACTTCAGGGCCGATGCCATCGCCGGGTATTAGTGTCACCGCATATGTCATAAACAATTTTGCCCGAAGTCTCTATGATGCTCTTGACGATGCTTAAGGAGCCTGAAACTGCCAGTCGCCAGTACGCACCCTAACTCAGGCCTTGGTACTGGCCTTGGTTCTCGCCGGCGCCTCGTCCTTGCTACTTACCAGGTCTTTGAGTTCATTCATGAATTCACGGACATCTTTGAAATCCAGGTAGACGGATGCAAAGCGAACGTAAGCGACCTTATCGTAGCGTCGCAGCCGATTCATAATGAGTTCGCCGACTTCGCTGGTCTTGCGCTCACGTTCGGGTGAATCAATGACAAAAGTCTCAGCCTCATCGACTATCTGCTCCAGTTTACTCATGGGAATAGGTCGTTTCTCGCAGGCACGAAGCAGACCATTGAGGACTTTTTGGCGGTCGAATTTCTCCCGGCGTCCGTCCTTCTTCACCACCATGTACGGGATTTCGTCCACCCGTTCATAGGTGGTAAAGCGCTTGGCACACTTCAGACACTCCCGCCGGCGGCGGATCGATTCCCCTTCCTTACTTTCACGCGAGTCCACAACCTTGTCATTGAGGAACCCGCAAAACGGGCATTTCATGAGTCAATAGAGGCGTAGGCCTACACTGCTAAAGACTCAATTGTATCAGCCAGAGAACTGGAGAATCGGGGCGGCGTTGAGTGACTTAGGGCTCAGAGGGCTGAGGAGAGCGTTCGTCACCACAACCTTCAACGCTCTCGGAGTCACGTGTGAGCTTGCGTAAGGAAACATGTTCCTGACGGGCTAGGATCAAGCCCAGCGGGGCCACGGACATGAAAGTGACAAGCCAGAACATGATTCCCGCACTCACCGCCAGTTCAGGTCCGACTTCAAACACTTTGTCCATGACCGCAATCGTAGCCAGCTGTGAGCCGCCGCCCACCACCGGCAATTGGAGCACGCCTCCGGCTACGCTGGCTCCCATCAGCAGAATCACCTGCGGCAGGTCGAGATAGGGAAGGCCGGTTTCCGCAGGATAGGCGTGTGTCACCTGGCGATAGGCCAGAGCCACAATGAACCACAATCCCAGCGAGATAACCAGCACTTCAAGAAAGGAAACAATGCTGTGCAAGGTGTTGAGTCCTTCGCTGAAGGCACAGATCTTCCGCTCCACACTGGCCGCGAGGGAGGTCGAAATCGGGGACAGAGCGCGTTTTAGCCAGGCGCCGAGGCGTGAGCCGAACCAGGAGACCGCAAAAACGGCAAGGATTAACAGCGCAATGACCCCCATCAAAGCGTATCCTGCGTGGCGAAAGGCCTGATAGTGGTTTACTTCACGAATAGATGGCGCAAGAAAGATGTCAAGCAGGAGAATGATGGTGACCGCACCGATGTCGAAGACGCGTTCTACCGCCCAAATTGCGAGTTGTGAGGAGAAGCTGGCGCTGGTCTTGAGGGATATGAGATAGGGACGGATCAGCTCGCCCGGACGGCCTAGAAGCGCTAATCCGGCAAAACCGACAAATTGGGGAGCTACCAGGCTTGACCATGAGGCCTGTGGCCGCGTCGGCCGCAAGAAGATTTTCCAGCGGATCGCGCGCAGAAAATCCGCCACATGAATCAGAAGAACGCCAATCAAGATTCTCCAATAATTGACGCCTTCTGTGCCTTCCTCAAACTTTTCCCAATCGAAACGCTGCCAATTGCGTACCTGGAAATAAACCAGCACGCCCAGCACAGCGACCACCAGAAACAGGACAAGGAGTTGCTTACGCTTCATTCGCCCCCTGAAAAAGATCTCCGTCGCCGCAGTGCACTAGAAAACAACACAACACGCCAAACTAAATGACTGGCGCGTATCGGTCAACGAGGAGCAGGTGCAAGCCTTCACTGGGCAGTGTTAGGACTGGAAACCGGCGAGGAAACAGTACCCGAGGCTTTCGAGGATTTGACAGCGCTGATACTGTCAGTTCTGTGACTCTCAGCTAATTTCTTACGATTGAACTCGCGGACGATCCGTGCCACGTAAGCATGCGTTTCACGATAGGGTGGAACCCCGTGGTATTGCTCTACACGCTCGGGGCCGGCATTGTAAGCAGCTAAGGCTTTGATGAGGTCGTTATTATAGCGTATCAAAAGTTCACGAAGATAGCGCGTGCCCGCGTCAATGTTCTCGCCGGGTTCCAATGCATTTTTCACGCCTAAGCTGCTGGCGGTTTCAGGCATTAGTTGCATAAGCCCCTGAGCCCCCTTGCGGGAAATGGCATTGGGGTTAAACCCGCTTTCTGCATGAATTACGCTACTTAACAGGTCGGCATCGATCTCGTGCTTCTGGCTGGCCGCCTTGATCAGGTCAGGAACGGCGACTCTGTTGGGCGCAGGATCGGTAAGAATTGGCGGCGCAGGTTCGAAACCCACAACGTCTTCGGTTGGAACGTCGGTGTATCCACTGTCTGCGGCGGAAGAGAAGTAGAGCCGTGTATTGCCACCGAGTTCTTCGTGGTGGACATGACGGATGCTGAAACCGTTACGCAGATTTGCGTTATAGGCGACTGGGGCGGGGGCAGTCGGGGAAGGGTCAGCTGCTCGTAGTAGGGGCGTGAGCAACAGCAGCAACAAAAGGAGAACCACTTTGGCCGATGTAAACAAGTACTTCACCGTCATGCTACAAATAGATGATTCTGTTTCAATTGTTAGCGGTCATCCTGCTGAGCTTAAATCCCCAAAACCTGTTGAACGACAACTGCCACCCCGCATTGATCGTTCGAAAGTGTAACGCGCCAGCCGGGTTGTTTCAGTTCCTCGCAGGCATTCCCCATAATGACAGGAACTCCGGCAAATTCAAGCATTTCTACGTCATTGTGATTGTCACCGATGGCCATGACCTGGCCGCGGTCAAGCCCGCGATAGCGTGCCCAGCGTTCCAAAGCATGTCCTTTCGAGCAGCCATGGTTGAGAACATCATAAAGACAGAGATCGCGAGAGGGATATTCCGTTCTTAATATAGTGATCTCGCCCACCATATTCGCGGCTTGAAGTGCCTCTCTTGCTTCCCGCATGCGCCCCACGCCGCCGCAGAACATAGCCTGGATGGGATCGGTAGTGAGACAGGCTTCGAGAGGCTTGCGGTACGTGATGTACTGCTGATTCTTTTGCAGCCATCCCCCGATACTGGGGCTCATCTGCTCTAGTCCTTCCAAAACGATCGTCCCCTGATCATTGCGGTCAAAGGTGATCACGGCGTTACCTCGAAAGGCATCCATACATTGGATGAGTTTGCGCGCGGTGCTCGCAGGCAGCAGATCGCGATAGAAAAGCTCACCTTGCAAGGAGCGGGTGACAGCTCCATTGGAACTGATCAACCACAGGTCAAACCCGAGTGCTTCGGCAATTGGTAGGGCAAAAGTATGGCGGCGACCGGTGACGAGTACGATCTCGACGCCTTGCTCGTATGCCTGGCGAAGTGCCGCGAGGTTGGCCGAGGGAATCTTGAATTCAGGATCGAGCAGGGTTCCGTCGATATCGATGGCGATGAGGCGAACAGGTGATTTCACTCAATCGATTCTAGCGAGAGTTCACCGCGGGCCGCAAACCTGTGTCCTGTGGAACTTGGAGCGTGAGCTGCTGGTCACTTGAGAAAAACGTGGCACAAAAAATCACACACCTGCTTGCTGGCGCGACTCCAGCACCGCATATATTCTATTGCGCGCAGTACCTACTCTGGCGGCAGTCCCATGAGTTCCGATGGCTTTACTGAGATGGTTGAGGCGGTGGCAAACTCGGATCCTTTTGTTTTTTGCCGTGGTGGGCCCGGGCTTTATTACCGCGAACGTAGACAACGATGCTGGCGGTATTCTCACTTACTCCCAGGCTGGAGCTCAGTTTGGCTACACCCTGCTCTGGACAATGATCCCGACCACGCTGGCGCTGATCGTAGTGCAGGAGATGGCATCGCGCATGGGTGCGGTGACCGGCAAGGGCCTGAGCGACCTGATCCGCGAGGAATATGGGTTGCGAGCCACGTTTCTGCTCATGGTGGCATTAGTCCTCACGAATTTCGGCAATGTAGTGAGCGAGTTCGCGGGCGTTGCCAGCAGCCTGGAATTGTTTGGGATATCCAAATTCATAACCGTGCCGGCGGCGGCGGGCATTGTATGGCTGCTGATCGTGAAGGGAACTTACAAGTCTGTCGAAAAAGTGTTTCTGGCGGCATCGTTTTTTTATGTGGCCTACATCATCGCTGGAGTCCTGGCTCATCCTGACTGGAAAACAGCGGTGATCAGTACCTTCAAGCCTCCTGGGCTGCAGCATTTTAAAGAATCCACTTATCTTTATATGGTGATCGGAGTAGTGGGAACCACCATCGCCCCCTGGATGCAGTTTTATCTGCAAGCTTCAGTCGTCGAAAAAGGAGTAACCGCACGGCAGTACAAGGCTTCCCGCCTGGATGTGATCAGTGGGTGCTTTTTTACCGACATCGTGGCCTGGTTCATCATCGTCGCCTGTGCCGCCACCCTGTTTGTGTCCGGGCACCGCGACATCCACGATGCCGCTGATGCAGCCTTCGCACTGCGTCCCCTGGCGGGAGATTATGCCTACATTCTTTTTGCGGCGGGACTTTTCAATGCCTCGCTGTTTGCCGCTTCCATCTTGCCAATTTCTACAGCGTACTCGGTCTGCGAGGGACTTGGATTCGAGTCGGGTGTGGGAAAGAGCTTTGGCGAGGCGCCATTTTTTTATTGGCTCTACACCATTCTCATCGCCGCAGGCGCGGGATTGATTCTGGTTCCCAACTTTCCCTACATCAAGATCATCATCTTTTCCCAGGTACTGAACGGCATAATGCTGCCGTTTGTGCTGATTTTCATGCTCCTGCTGGTAAACAAACGGGAACTGATGGGGGGATTCAAGAACTCGCACCTGTACAATGCAGTCGCCTGGGCGACAACTGTGATCCTCATCGCCCTGACCTTGGGCTTGCTGTGGTCGATGCACCAAGGCGGCTAGGGCCGTTTGGACATAGACCTTCGACTTCTCCTCAGAAATTTCTAATCCCCGCTTTATAGTTTTCTAATTCTCTTTGGTTAGAAATCTCTATTCATGGCGACTCTTCCCGCGTTTTCGGACTCCTCGGTTCCCGTGCTGGTGGCCAGTGCCAGCGTGACTTTTCGTGAGCAGATGCTGGCTGCCTTGAACAATCGCTGCCCAATAGAATTGGCCCAAGGTGGAGCGGATGCCCTGGCCAAGCTGGAGGCCAGCGATTGCCGCACGGTTCTTCTCGACAGTCGGCTGCCCGACCTGGACGCTGAAGAACTCAGTGACCTGATCCGCACACGTTTCCCTGGAGTACAGGTCACGGTTCTGGATTCGGAGACGAGGACACCCGGTGCGAGGTCCGCCGTGGGTAGTTTGGAACTCTTGCAGGTTCCCCCAGAGAGGGAGCTCTCTCGCGCGGCAGACTCTTTTGCGATCACCATCGAGCCCTTATCTGGGATGGTGGGGCAGACCCCGGCCATGCTCCAGGTGGCGCGTTTGGCCCGGCTGGTAGCGCCGCGGAGTTCCACGGTGCTGCTGACTGGCCCGACAGGGACCGGCAAAGAATTGGTGGCGCGAGCGATACACGAATTGAGTCCGCGTTCAGCCCGTCCGTTTGCGGTGATCAACTGCGCCGCTATTCCGGAAGCGCTTCTGGAAGCGGAGTTGTTCGGCTACGTGAAAGGGGCGTTTACCGGAGCTGTGCAGTCGCGGGTTGGACGAATTCACGCCGCTCACGGAGGGACGCTGTTTCTGGATGAAGTGGGAGAGTTGCCGATTGGACTGCAGGCCAAGCTGCTCCGTTTCCTGGAACAAGGTGAGGTTCAGCGGCTGGGCAGCACAGATGTATTTCGCGTGGATGTGAGGGTGGTGGCGGCCACCAACGCCGAACTGGCACAGCGAGTGGCGGATCGTCAGTTTCGCGACGACCTTTATTTCCGCCTGGCAGTATTTCCCATCTCGATTCCACCCTTGTGCGAGCGCAAAGAAGACATTCTGCGGCTGGCGGAACACTTCCTGGCGATCTATAGCGGAGGTCGCTTGGGCTTTTCTTCGCGCGCGATTGAACTATTGCTGAGGCATACCTGGCCGGGGAATGTGCGCGAGCTAATGCATGTGGTGGAACGAGCATGGTTGCTGGTGGAGGGCGGATCGGAGATCAGGTCGGAACATATTTATTTCTCCAAGATTCCACCTGTGCGGCGGGAGATCCTAGAGCGGGTGGGCTTAGAGAAAACTTAGCCGTCGGCAGCTGGCTTGGCAACTTCCTTGCACCCTTGTTTGTTGATGTCAGTCGAGTCCATACCCTTCCCCAACGCTGCGGGGCGAGAAGTCATCCTTGCTTCTCATTCCTCCGCTGCCGTGCCCGTGGCTAGCGCACTTATCGGCCAATCGCCGGCGCTGCTTGAGGTGCTCGATCTGGCGCGTCAGATATCCGCGACCAGCGCCGATATCCTGATCCAAGCCGAGAGCGGCACTGGCAAAGAGTTATTGGCGCGTTATATCCATGACTGCAGTGCGCAGCGCAATCGGGCCTTCGTCGCCGTGAACTGCGCAGCGGTTCCGGAAGCTCTGCTGGAGAGCGAACTGTTTGGTCATGCACGTGGCGCTTACACGGGCGCGATCGATGCCCGACCAGGCAAATTCGAGATCGCCAACGGCGGAACCCTGCTGCTCGATGAGATCGGTGAAATGCCTCTCAGCCTGCAGCCCAAACTGCTGCGGGTTCTGCAGGAACGCGAGTTCATGCGCCTGGGAGACTCACGAACTGTGCGCGTAGAAGTGCGGGTCATTGCCACTACTAATCGTTGCCTGGAGAAAGTGGTGGAAGAAGGAGATTTCCGCGCCGACCTGTATTACCGGCTTAACGTCATTCCCCTGACGTTGCCTCCTCTGCGGGCGCGACGGAGCGACATTCCCCTCCTCGCAGACCACTTCCGCTTGCGGTATGGCGGCGTAGGCCGTAGAGCGGAGAAGCGATTTAGCTCAGAATTCCTGGAGCGGTTGAGCCAGCACTCATGGCCGGGCAACGTGCGGGAGTTAGAGAATGTGATTCGCCGCGCCTTGGTGCTCTCTCCCGGGCCAGAGATCGGCGTGGAGGCTTTGCGCGGCAGAGAGTTTCAGCTTGGGAGTGCACCTGAGGATGCCTTGCGGGCCGGGCTCTCGTTGAGAGACGCGGAAAAGCGCCTGCTGGAGCTGACTTTGGAAGCGACTTCGGGAAATCGTTCCCTGACCGCCAAGATGCTGGGCGTCAGCATCCGCACCGTGAGAAACAAGATTCGTGACTACCAACTGGCGAGGCGATATGCATGAGCCTGATTGACACTCCCGAAATTGTCACGCTTACCCGGGCGCTCGATTTAGCGGCAATGCGCCACGGCCTGATCAGCAGCAACATGGCGAACGTCGATACTCCAGGATATCGCACGCGCGACATCGATTTTCAGGCAGAGTTGGGTAAAGCACAAATCTATTCGTCAGTGGCAGAGCATCCCCCAATACGCCAGGTGAAGGGATTAGTCGAGCGACCCGACGGAAATAACGTCAGTCTGGAGCGGGAGAGTCTGTTGCTGTCAGACAACCAGCTGCGCTATCGCATGGCCACAGAATTGTTGCGCGCCGAATTCCACCGTCTTCTAAGCGCCATCAACGAAGGGAGGTAGAGATGAACCTGTTCGGGATGCTGGAGGTAAGCGGATCGGCGCTGGGGGCGGAGAGGCTGCGGGCCGAGGTCGTAGCAGTAAACATGGCTAACGCGGAGACTACGCGCACGCCGCAGGGGGGTCCGTACCGGCGGAAACAAGTGGTTTTCCAGTCGCAGGTCGTAGGCGGATTTCCGCGCCTGATCGAGGCAGCATTTCACAGCCGCCAGGTGAGTCAGGGAGTGCGGGTCGCAGCAGTACTAACCGACCCTTCACCACCGGAAATGCATTTCGATCCCTCGCATCCTGACGCCAACGCACAGGGCTACGTAGCATTTCCCGGGATCAATCCAGTCGCGGAAATGGCTGACTTGATGAGCGCGGTGCGCGCCTACGAATTGAACTCCTCGGCAGTACAGGCGACCAAGCAGATGATACAGCAATCGATCGAGTTGCTACGCTGAGCCAGGCGGGAAATGAACTATGAGCAACACTGTCACGCCACTCCGAATCCTGCCCGCGGACATTGAGCCCGCTGCGGCTCCCCGACCTTCCGATCGAGAGCGCGGATTTGGAGATGTACTGCAGGCGGCTATCGGCGAAGTCGATCAGCTGCACCAGGGGGCAGAGGAGAACGTTGCCGCTGTGCTTGCCGGGAAAGGAGCGGAGGTGCATAGCGCCATGATTGCCGTTGAGAAAGCAGATTTGTCCTTCCAGCTCATGTTGCAGGTCCGTAACAAGGTGGTGGCGGCGTATCAGGAAATTGCCCGGTTGCAGTTCTGAGGGTGCAGGCGCGGTGGTTTCGGAAGCACTCGCTGAGACGAGCATTGATCATGTTGTAGATGAGGGTTGATGGAAGAGAAGGAAGCCAATCTGGGGCTGAAGGAGGTCCGAGAATTCGTGGCCGGGTTGTCCCTCACCCAGCGCATGACGATCGTGGGCGGAGCGCTGCTGGTGGGAATTACCCTGTGGCTGTTTGTGAGACTGATTGGCCAGCCCGATTACCGTACGCTGTACTCGGGATTGAAGCCGGACGAGGCGCGATCGCTAGGCGAGAAACTGGCCGGGCGAAATATCCGATATGAGATCTCCCCCGACGGCGCCAGCGTGCTGGTCCCGTCCGACCGCTTGGACCAAGCGCGATTGGAGACCGCCGCTCAGGGACTGCCAAAGAATGGCCGGTTGGGCTTTGAGATCTTCGACTCTCCCAACTGGTTGGGCACGGAATTCACGGAAAAAGTCAATTATCAGCGGGCCCTGGAAGGCGAGTTGGAGCGGACTCTGGCAAGCCTGAGCGAGGTGCAAGCGGTACGAGTCCATCTGGTGCTGCCGCAGGAATCGCTCTTCAGCGAGCGGGAGAGGCAGGGCAAGGCTGCAGTCATTCTTAAGACTCGTAGCGGGCGGCTTTCCAGCGAAACTCAATTCGGCATCGCGCAACTGGTGGCCAGCGCCGTCGACGGAATCCGCCCCGAGAACGTCACCATTATGGATGCGGATGGGAACTATGCTGTACTGGCCGGAATCGGGGACAGCACAGGGGCCTTCGCAGGCAGCGCCCATGATTTAGGGGAGCAACTGGCAAGCCGTCTGGTTGCCACTCTGACGCCGGTGGTGGGACCGGGCCGGGTGCGGGCGGCGGTACGGGTGGAATATGACATGAGTTCCAGCGAGGATACGCAGGAAACCTACGATCCCAAGTCTGCCGTAGCGGTCACGATGCAGCGCTCGGAGGAAAGTTCCGGCGGCGTGGCGGCGGGCGGAGTTCCCGGAACTGCCAGTAACGTCCCGGGAGCCGCGGGCGCGGGGGCGACGGTTGCCGCCAATACACAGGATCGACAGAGCTCGCACTCGGAGAGCGGAACCTACGTAGTCAGCAGGCTGGTGCGGCACACAGTGCAACCGGCGGGACGCTTGCGACGCATAGCCGCGGCCGTGCTGATCGACGATGCACTGGAGAGCAAAACCGAAAATGGACAAGCTACCCAGGTGCGACGCAAGCGCACGCCCGAAGAGTTAAAAAACATCGAGCAACTGGCGGCAGCAGCTATTGGAGTGGACAGCAGCCGGGGAGACCTGCTGGCGGTCGAGAATCTCTCCTTTCAGGAAACAGCTCCGGAAGCGCCGGCTCCGCCTTCGCGGATGGAACAGGTACGAGTGCACCTGGTTCGCTGGTCCGGCGTGCTGCGCTATGGCGCAGTAGCTCTGCTCTTCATGGCCGTGTACCTGGCGATGTTGCGGCCGATCAAGAAACAGGTACTCGCCGCATTTCGAGAGTTGCCTACCCGCCTGGCCCGGGCCAAGCTGGCGCCTGAACCGGAGCCAGGCGAACCTGGAACTCCTCCCATCATCGAGGCTACCGGTCGAGAAAAATACGATTTGCCGGAGCAACCTGCAGAAGCACGGCGATTTGCAGGCTTGAAGCGGCAATTGGCGGAGAAGGTGAAGGTCGAGCCCGCCGCTGCCAGCCGCCTAGTGGAGAGCTGGATCCAGGATAGCGAATGAGCTCTCATACGGCATCTCCGAGCGGTCTGGAGAAGGCAGCGATCCTCTTGGTGTTGCTGGGAGAGGATGCCGCCAGCAGCGTATATCGCCAACTGCCGGAGCAAGAGGTGCAGCGGCTCACCGCGGCAGTGGGCGAACTCGGGCGTATTCCTCCGCAGGCGGGCCTAGCAGTGCTGGAGGAATACCAGAAGCTCACCCTGACCCAGGAATACTTGGCGCACGGGGGCACGGAATACGCCACCCGCCTGCTGGTAAAGGCCTTTGGGGATGACGGAGCGAAAGCACTTCTCGAGCAGGTTTCCCGCACCCAGGAACTGAGCGCAAGCAAGCTGGACTCGTTGCAGAAGTCCGACCCGCAGCAGCTGGCAAAGTTCCTCGAAGGGGGACGCTGGCAAACCATTACTACCATTCGGGGAGCCGTGATCGCGCTTGGCATCCAGCGCATGCAAGGTATCGCTCTCTCTTGCTGTGTCCTGAAACTATTGCCTAATGTGGATCAAACCTTCGACCCTATTTTGTTATGGGAGCACTCCCTCGCTTGCGCTCTGGTATCTCGTAAGCTCGCTAAGAGAATCGGATATCGCGATCCTGAGGAAGCCTACCTGGCCGGTCTTTTGCACGATGTCGGCTTCATCGTAAACCTCTGCCTCTTTCCAGAGAAGTTTATCGATGCCATCGGGTTAGCTCAGCTGCAACAGATACCTGTACACCAGGTAGAAGAGGACGCACTAGGCTTCACCCATTGTCTCAGCGGCGAGTTGCTGGCAGAAAAATGGAGGTTGGCACCGGACCTGGTGGAAGCCATTCGCGGACATCATCATGCAGATCCCCCGCAAGGAAGTAGCCGCGATCTGGTTGCACTTGTAAGTTTGAGCGACCGTCTTTGTCGCATGCGCAATCTCGGCTACGGGTACGATGAAAAACTAACGCTGAACTGGCTATCCGATCGGGCAGCCGTAATGTTGCGGGAATCATGTCCCTCAGCCCGCATCCTGAACTGGAATCGCTTTGTAGAAGAAATGGACGTTTACACGAAAGATGTCCACAAGTTGGTAAGTGTCCTCTACCGGCTTCGGTGAACAGCTGAGAAGTTAAGGTCGGGTGGATGAGTACCGGGCCTAGCACAAAAGAGAATCTTAAGCCGCGGATTGAGCAAGGGCTTCCCGCACTACGCCGGTAAGCGCATTCAGAGTGAACGGTTTTTGCAGATACACAACACCGGCTTGCTGTGCTCCATCGCGCAGGACGGCATTATCCGTATAACCTGACATATAGATGGTTTTCAATCCCGGCTGCATTGCAGCGAGCTTCTCCGCTAAGTCAGGTCCGTTCATCCCAGGCATGATTACATCGGTCACCAATAGACTTATTCGCCGGCCCCGCTCGTGGAACAATTGCAGTGCTTCCGTGCCGCTGCGGGCACTAATGACGTGATAGCCGGCCGTTTGCAGAATTTCACAGGCTACATTGCGTACGAAACCCTCGTCTTCGACGAGCAGGATCGTCGGCCTTCGATCTTCCTCTTCGAGCATTGTGCAGAGACCACCTGAATAGACTGAAGTCGCGCAGCTGGGTAGATAAACACGAAACCTCAGGGATCTACCTGGCTCGTTATACTCGCACAGAGTTGCTCCGCCACTGCCAAAGATTTCGCGCGCGATACGAATTCCGGAATCGTCAAAGCCTCGCAGCTTGGGATCGGGATCCAATCCCCAGCGGAGGAGTTCGGCCGCAGGGCGCGAACGAAGGCAGATCATCTCCATCAGCACATACCTGCCCGGGTGCAATGTGGTATTGCTCAAAAGCACCGGCTGTTCCAACTCCAGGTTGGCTGTTTCAATCTCCAATTTTCCGCCAAACGGCATCGCAAGCCTGGCCAGCATGGTCAGTTCCAACGTCGCTTGCTCAAAAGAGGCCAGCTGACCCTCAATCTGGTCCAGCCCGGAGCTATTCATCAAGACAAGTTCAATTCGAGGGCCGAGAATGCGACGGATGCGTTGTTTGAGCGCGGGCAATGCGTTACTGATTTCGACCATAAATAGTTGTGAGCCCCTGAGTGGCGCCTCAATATCGGAAATTCTGCATGCAAACTCGTTACCACTGCGAAACGGTGACTCCCGGGGGCCGATCCTGCGGCACTTCAATCCAAGCGAAGCTGATTCCGTCGTGCGGTTTGCAACAGTGTGGCACGTCGTGATGAGAACACAAATCATTGAAAGCTCAAGTGGTGCATCAAGGCCGCAGGGAATTTCCGTTTGTGGGAATGCATCAACTTCAAGGCATCTGCCGTCTTCCGTGGATCAGCAGGCGTGGGGCTCAATTTGAGGAAGTATTAATTTTCGCTAAGAAAGGCGCTCCAAGAGTTCCGCCGGCTCGGTAGCAGTACGGGGACACTCCGCACTCTCGTCCAGTGATGTACCTTTAAACTGCCGTGTCGAACAGTATTGGCGTGAACCGCTGCATCCTTGCACCTGATCAGGGCACTAGGTCCAGCCGCGCCATCGTCTTTGATCATGATGGAGCTATCGTTTCGCGAGCCCAGCAAGAGTTTCCTCAGATTTCCGTCGCCGGGTCATGTCGAGCACGACCCGGAGCAAATCCTGGTCCCTGGAGCTCCAAGTGGGACGAGCAGCGCTGGCAGCGGCGGGCATCAGCGCCCCGCAGATTCGCTGCCATCGGCATCGGTAATCAGCGTGAGACAGGGATCCTGTGGGAGCGGCAATCCGGACGGCCGGTCAATAACGCTATCGTCTGGCAAAGCCGTATCAGTGCGGGGATTTGCGAGCAGTTGAAGCGGGCTGGCCATGAGGAGCTGATCCGAGCCAATACCGGGTTGGTGTTGGATCCTTATTTCACAGGCTCCAAGATCCAATATCTTTTGAAGGGTGTTTCCGTATTGCGCGGGCAGATTCATCCGCCGAATTCAGACCAGGCCGTCGATCTCTACGCCGCATCGCTTAACGCGAACGCGCCCAGGCGAACGGATGCTCAAAGCTCAAATAGACAATCAAGCCTTTCTCGCCCGCGCTCGGTCCTACTCCGATCGGGAGACCCACTCCGGGAACAACTTGCAGCCCGTTCCTGCAGTTGTACGCCCAGCGTATGCCAGGACTGACATACGCAGTCGGAGAACGTATAGTCTTGCTCGTGCCTATAACGTTTTCAGTTGAGGTCCACACTGTTTCCAGCAAGGCATTAAACCGTTTGGCCGCGAGCCAAACAAATGATTGACCCAGGTTGACGCTCACGGCCGGGGCTGACTGACCCAACGGATTGCGAGACCGCGACACCCATGTAGCTCCGGCGTTCCAGTGCGTTACGAGCCGCTTGTTCAACACGATGCTCACCGGGATATTGGTTTGCAAGCCTATGCCTCCACTGCCCCGTCCGAGCGTGCTGTTGCCAGTGGGCAGCAGCACTGACAGGCGCGGCGCTATCGCCAGTTGTACCTCTCCATTGCCAAGCAGTTGATAGCGATAGTTCACCGCCGTATCTCCCCAGCCTGCGTCGGAGCCGGGGATAGAGCCGGCATGGGCCGCCGCGACCGTTAGACTTAGTTGGTGCTTGAGATTTCGGAGTGGCCACTCGTCCGTCTGCGTGAAAAGCCAGTCGCCGCTGCTCGCCCATCGCTGGAACGTGAAAATGTGCTGAATGACACCGTCTTCCTGGTTATAGGCTTCCTCGACGAGGAAGCTGTTGTCCTGAATTGGGCTATTCTCATCGCTGTTGGGTGAGATGGGTTGGGCCAGGGCGGGTGTTGGAGCCGGATTAGCGTCGGCGTTATCCGAACCGGCCGCGGTCAGGGGAAGGGCCGTGGCTGAGAAGAGCAGGAACAGTAAAAGAAGTCGCGGCATGGCGTACCTCAGGTATGAATTGGCGGAAGATGAACATGAAAATGAATTTCAATTTCATCTGGAGCATACCCTGCCGTTCTTGCGCCGCCTGTGACCCCAATCACGATGTTGGGTGACGATGCGACTGCTGCCGGTGAAGCTCATGCGCATCCAAAGCCACCCGCTCTCTTCTCCGTCAAAGATGCGCCGCCCTCCATCCGCCAAAGGAGGGCGAAGGGTAAGGCCCTTATGGTCCTCTCGTGGCCTTCGGAGGGCCGAGAGCGCATCTAAAGACTCGGGGTGACAACTGGTTGCTGGTGTCTAGGTATGACTTCAGGCGGAGATGCGCGCACTCCCCATGTCCTCGGCCTGCTGGGTAGATGCCACTGACTTGATTATCGGCAGACGCGCTACAATGACCGTCCCCTTGCGACCGCTGTTGGAGTTAATTTCCAGACTCCCGCCCAGCTGGTGCAGCCTTTCGCGCATTCCCCGAATCCCGACGCCGGTCGATCCAGCCGAGTTCATCTCCGCCTGCTTGTCTGGCGGAATTCCTTTTCCCACGTCCTCAACCTCGAGTCCGACCTCGTTTGCAGAGCGAGTCAGGCGGACCCGGGCACTGGGACTGTTTGAGTGACGGTGGATGTTGATGAGCGCTTCCTGCACCACACGAAAAATTGCAGTCTCCTGTTCCCGAGGTAGCCGACCGAAGTCCTTGGGGAGGTCCAAGTCGACGGCCAGGCCGCTGCGTTGCGCGAAGCCTTCGGTATACATACGAAGCGCGGCCGGCAGCCCTGCCTCGTCAAGTAGGGGCGGATACAGCAGGTGTGAAATCGTGCGGACCTCCCGATTCATCTCTTGCACCAGGTCAGCACTATCTTTGATTGTCCCTGCGGTCTGCACCAATCTGGCGATATCGTTCTCCACCGTGGAGAGATTGATGGTCAGGGCAGCCAGCATCTGTCCTACGCTGTCGTGCAATTCACGCGCGATACGTCGCCTCTCGTCATCCTGCAATTGCAGCAGTCTTGCAGTCAGTTCCCGGAGACTCTGATTAGCTTTGTCAAGTTCCAAGGTACGTTCTGTAACCCGTTTCTCCAACGTTCCTAAGTCGAAGTGCAGACGTACAGTATCCCGACGATGCTTTTCTCCCATAAGAACGATCACAACTGACATGAGGAAGAACAGTGCCATACCAGTTGTGGATGAAGAGCTAGCAGGGAAGAGGGAGCGGGGTACCGCGACCCAGTACTGCCCAAACATTCCCACCACGATAGCCGCCATGGAAGGTCCAACCCCGCAATAGAGAGCAGCGAAAGTTACTGCCGGAAGCAGTGTGATGAAAGGGAGGGAGGAGCCAATAAGAGGGGTGAGTGCCCAGCGCAAGACTAGAGCCACGCCGACCGCTGAAATAGCCAGGGCATAGCGTGTGGAGGTCCTCTTCAAGATTCGCCGGGAGAGAGTATCGTCAGAGCTCAGGTCAGGTATCCTCCGCATCTCAGAAATCGAAGCGGCGCAACGATCCGGAACACCGGCACATCGCCGTAATGCTACTGAGGTTCCTGCAAGGATACATGAAGGAGCAAGCCTAGTGGAAATCGGCCTACGATACTGGCAAATAGACTTGCATCAGCGCCCTTTCAAGGACGCTGGTGCACCCGGGAAGACTTTGTGCTAGCATTACCTGCTTCAGTCGGTTGGAAAAAAGCTGTTCCGGGGTGAGGAACGTGGCACTACCTGGCGGCATTTTCTCCATTGGCTTTATCTATCCTCTTCAGTTGCTATTTCCCTTCGTTTCACTTGTTCCGTCACTATCTGTCTCAACCTCCCAGGAGACATGTCGATCATGAATTTCAATCGCCGAGATTTCATCAAAGTCGGAGCCGGCGGCGCTGCCGCTTCCATCTTGGGTTTCGATCTGCAGCCTGCGTATGCCCAGGTCCAGGAGTTGAAGATCGCGCGCACCACCGAAACGCATTCCACTTGCCCGTATTGTTCTGTGAGCTGCGGAGTCATCATCCACACGATTGGTGACAAGGCCAAGAACGTAACGGCTCAAGTGGTGCATGTTGAGGGCGATCCCGACCATCCCATCAATCGTGGAACGCTGTGTCCGAAAGGAGCATCGCTTTACCAGGACATCCTGAATGACCGCCGCCTGCTGAAACCGCAAGTAAGGCGGCCCGGTTCGGATCACTGGGAAGATATCTCCTGGGATCAGGCGATTGACGAGGTCGGCCACTGGGTGAAGAAGACCCGCGACGCGACATTCGTTGATCAGGACGCCCAGGGTCGTACCGTCAACCGCTGCGAGAGTATCGCGTTTATGGGCGGTTGCACCGACACCAACGAGTTCAACTGGCTGGTCGTAAAAGCCATGCGCAGCCTGGGGGTCTGCTACATCGAAAACCAGGCACGGGTTTGACACGGCCCCACGGTCTCAAGTTTGGGACCAACATTCGGACGTGGGGCAATGACGAACGGCTGGATCGACATCAAGAACACCGACATGATGTTGATCATGGGTGGGAATCCAGCGGAGAACCATCCTTGCGGATTCAAGTGGCCGGTTGAAGCAAAGCGCACTCGCAACGCCAAAATGATTGTGGTGGATCCGCGCTACACGCGGACGGCCGCAGTCAGCGATTTGTTCCTGCAGATCCGGGCGGGAGCGGACATTGCACTGCTCGGCGTGTTCATCAACTACCTTCTGCAGAACAACCGCGTCCACCACGATTACCTCGTCAACTACACCAATGCATCTTTCATTATTAAAGAAGGCTTCAAGCTTCCCGAGGACGGTCTCTATTCGGGTTGGGATCCAGAAAAGCGCAACTATGACCGGACAACCTGGAACTACGAAGCCGCGGGTGGAGCAGCGACGCCGTCGAATCCAAAGGCTCCTCACGGGTACCAGGCGGCCACCCCACCGCCGCCGGCATTGCCAGAGAACATTGCCTACGATGTAACACTCCAGCATCCGCGCTGCGTATATCAATTGCTGAAGCAGCAGTACTCACGCTATACGCCGGAGGTCGTGGAGCGCATCACGGGCATTCCCAAGGATCAATTCCTGAAGGCAGCCGACCTGTTCACATCCATCCGCAAGGACGGCGATACCAGGAAGGTGGGGACCATCATCTATGCCGTCGGATGGACGCAGCACAGCTCCGGAACACAGACGATTCGCGCCGCCTGCATGCTGCAGCTGCTGCTAGGCAACATAGGGCGGGCAGGAGGAGGAGTGAACGCCCTGCGCGGACACTCGAACATTCAGGGTGCTACTGACATGGCGGGTGTATTCGACCTGCTTCCCGGCTACCTGAAAGTTCCGAACCCGAACGATGTCGACCTGAAGACTTATCTCAGCCGCGTGACCGTAAAACCGGCAAAGCCACACGAGTGGGACTCCTTCAACTACTGGTCGAATAGTCCACGCTTTGCAGTCTCACTGTTGAAGGCGCTTTACGGGGACGCGGCACAGAAGGAAAGCGATTTCTGTTTCAACTACCTGCCGAAGATTGACCGTAATTACTCAGTCACCGAAATCTGGGACGGAATGTATGCGGGCAAGGTGAAGGGGCTAATGGCGTTTGGCATGAACGGCGTCGCCATCGGACCGAACTCCGAGAAGAACATCGCCGCCCTGAGAAAGTCCGATTGGCTGGTGGTCTGCGAAATCTATCCCGACGAAACCAGCGAATTCTGGCGTGCACCCGGTACCACGCCCGAGCAGATGAAGCAGATTAACACGACTGTTTACCGCTTGCCAGGTGCGGGTTTCGCAGAAAAGGACGGTACTTTCGTCAACTCTGCCCGCTGGCTGCAATGGAAGTACGTTGCGGTGCCCCCGCCAGGGGAAGCCAAGCTGGACCAGGAAATCCTGGCACGCATTTTCCTGAAAGTACGCGAGCTATATCAGAAGGAAGGCGGCAAATTCCCGGATCCGATTCTAAATGCCTCCTGGAAGTACACGACTCCTCTCAATCCGTCACTGGCGGAAATTGCGAAAGAACTGAACGGAAAGGCACTGGCGGATGTTACAGATCCTGCCACAAACACTACGATCAAAGCCGGACAGCAGCTGCCCGGGTTCGCGTTCTTGCGGGATGACGGATCAACGCTGTGTGGCAATTGGTTGTTCTCCGGCTCCTGGACCGAAGCCGGACCTATGCTCCAGCGGCGGGGAACGGACGATCCGTCCGGCTTGGGAATTTATCCTAACTGGGCGTGGTCGTGGCCGGCGAACCGCCGGGTGATGTACAACCGGGCGTCGTGCGACCTGAATGGTAAGCCCTGGGATCCTACACGGCGGCAAATCTGGTGGGACGACAAAGCCCAGAAGTGGGTAGGCAACGACGTTCCTGACTTCAAGCCAGATTCCAAGCCGGCCGATCACATGGGTCCCTTCATTATGAATCCGGAAGGGGTGGCTCGACTGTTCGTTCCCATCGGTGCGGTAGCTGACGGTCCGTTCCCTGAGCACTACGAAGTTTTCGAGAGCCCAACCGAAAACATCCTTCACCCGCAGCAAAGCCATAACCCGATCGCAAAGCAGTTCAAGTCGGCGGAGGATAAGTACGGCACGCCGGCCCAGGGTTATGACATCGTCTGCACCACTTATCGGCTGACCGAACACTATCACTACTGGACCAAGAACAACCCCATGAACGTGCAGCTGGTTCCCGAGCCGTTTGTTGAGATACCAGTAGAACTGGCGGAGAAACTCGGCATTCGAGGGGGCGAAAAGGTCAAGGTGACCAGCGCGCGCAGCGACTACATTGCGAAAGCCATGGTGACTCGCCGCATCCGGCCAATGCAAATCAATGGCAAAACCACTTATCAGATCGGGATACCGATTCATTGGGGCTACAGGGGCATTGCTGAGGACGAGGGCAAGACGGCTCGCACGCTGGCCAACCAGCTTTCGCCTGCAGTGATTGATCCCAACGCCTACACACCAGAGTTCAAGGGCTTTTTGGTGAAACTCGAGAGAGTCTAGGGAGGGGTCGATGGCAGCAGGAACACTCCAAGTTAAGGCGATCTCGGGTCACGCCGGACCGGTGCCCGGACGCGATGCTTCGCGCGAGTACGACGTTTGCAAGCTGATCGATGTGACCACCTGCATCGGTTGCAAGGCTTGTGAGGTGGCCTGCGTGGAGTGGAATGGATACCCCTTCCGCCCCACAACCTTCGACAACACGTATCAGACAATGCCGGACACGGCCTGGAACTACTGGAACCTGATTCGTTTCAATGAGCACACCGAGGCGGATGGGACTTTCCAGTGGCTGATGCGCAAGGACCAGTGCATGCATTGCGAACAGCCTGGATGCCTGGAGGCATGCCCGGCGAACGGCGCAATTGTGCAATACGCCAACGGTATTGTCGATTTCAATCAGGAGAACTGCATTGGCTGCCAGTATTGCGTGACCGGCTGCCCATTCAACATTCCCAAATTCAATCCAGAGACGAAGAAGGTATTTAAGTGCACGCTATGCTCGGATCGGGTCTCCGCAGGGTTGGAACCAGCGTGCATCAAGACTTGTCCCACCGGTTGCCTGCATTTCGGCAGCAAAGAAGACATGAAGATGCTGGCGGAGCAGCGGGCGAAGCAATTGCGGGAACACACTTCCTTTAAGGATGCCGGAGTTTATGATCCCGATGGCGTCGGCGGCACGCATGTGATTTACGTCCTGCACGACATCAAGAACCCAGAAAAATATGGCGGCCTCCCCGCGAATCCACGCATTCCTTTCCTGGTCAAAGTGTGGAAGGGGCCGCTGAAGTGGCTCGGTGGGCTGGCAATGTTTTTTGGTGTGGTCGGAGTAGCACTCCACTACCTGCGTTATGGACCCAAGGAAGCAGAGATGCGGGAGACAGAAGATGCCAAACGGTAAAGAAGCGCATTTGCATGTAGGACCGAAGGAGCATCAAATCCTTCGCTATACGCCCGAAGAACGCGTCTGCCATTGGTTCACAGCGGGAACCTACGTGTACTGCATGGTGACCGGCTTAGCCTTGTTCACGCCATACTTGTATTGGCTGGCATTCGTGGTGGGTGGCGGTCCGACCGCGCGTTTCTGGCATCCGATCATCGGCATTCTCTTTGTGGTGGGGATCTTCTGGATGCACATGCTCTGGCGCGACGAATTCAATCTCAGCTCAGAGGATCGCATCTGGCTGGATAAGGTGAAGTATTACGTCAAGAACGAGGACGATCTGCTGCCGCCTCAGGGCAAGTATGATGCCGGTCAGAAAATTTATTACTGGGGCATGTTTTACGGCTCAATCCTACTGATCTTGTCGGGTCTGGTGATGTGGGCGCCGGAGTACGTCCCGAGGGGTTGGCATTGGGCTCTGCCGTTAGTAGCCTTTGTGCACGAAGGCGCAGCCCTCATCACCATCGGCGCGATCATCCTTCATGTGTACATGGCTGTCTTTACGGTCCCCGGAAGTGTGACAGCGATGACCACGGGCTACGTCTCCCGTGGGTGGGCAATGCTGCATGCCCGGCTCTGGTACGACAAAGTCGAGAGTGGAGCGGTAAGAAGGACCTAGGCCGGCTGAATGAGAGACGCCGTTCTGTAAAAGCGCTCGATCGCACAAATAGCGCTTACATCACCGCCACCCTGCATCTAATACATTAACAATAGGAGCACACGGCTGTGTGCTGGCCAGGATTGGGCTGCTTTGCTGGGGGGCGCCTGTGATTACGGAAGTTCGAGTATGGGCTTTGGGTGCTTTGCTGATCGTCGGTACGGGCGTCGCAGGCGGAAGGCAAGCTCTTTCCCAGAGCGGTTCCGGAAAACAGCAGCAACGCTCTCAGACCGAGACCCTGTGCACCTCCTTTCCCAACTACAGCTGCGTGGAGGTGTATGTAGGACCGACAAGACCCGCAGCCGTAGGTCAAGCGGACACTAGTGGAGCGACATCGCCGCAGAAAAATCCTACATCGGAGCAGTCGAACAACGAAATCGTTTGCACGCCATTTCCCCAGTACAGCTGTACTGAAATTTACTTGGGCGAAGAGGGAAGAAGCCAGACGCCGGAACTCCCAATTACAGAGTCTGTCGGATCCGGACCAGGGTCGCAGAAACGGCCGCAGACGATGACGGAATGTATGGTGTTTCCGCAATACAGTTGCACCGAGGTATACGTTGGGCCCAACCCCACGAGCCCAATCCGGAAGGAAACCCGCTAGGAATTTACTGATCTCCTTTCTTTCTGTACGCCGAAGGCGGTGCTAGATTTAGGGTGGAGTAGTCGGCCAACCCCATGCAGCTCTCCAAACTGGCAAGAAAATTGAAACAGATCGTCGGTCCCGATGGCGTGCTCGACCGCCGTGAGGACGTGTCCCTCTATGAATATGACGCCGGCCTGGCTAAGGGTCGGGCGGAACTGGTGGTACTCCCGCGGAGCACACCGGAGGTCTCGCGGATTGCACGTTTAGCCAGTGAGGTCGGGGTGGCCATCGTTCCCCGGGGAGCGGGGACAGGCCTGAGCGGCGGTTCCGTTCCACGGCAGGGCGGCATCGTGATGGTCTTCTCGCGGATGACTAGGATCCTGGAGATCGATGCATCAAACCGGCGCGCGGTCGTAGAACCAGGCGTAGTGAACCTGGAGCTATCACAAGCAACGGCGAAGCACGGCTTGTACTTCGCTCCCGATCCCTCGAGCCAGAAGGCATCCACGATCGGGGGCAATGTTGCAGAGAATTCCGGGGGGCCGCACACTCTGTTGTATGGCGTAACGGTGAATCATGTCACTGGCCTGGAGGTGGTCCTGGCCGACGGCAGGGTTGTCGAATTGGGAGGCAAAGCGGCGGATAGTCTGGGTTATGACCTCACCGGTTTTTTTGTGGGCTCAGAGGGGACGCTCGGTATTGTCACCCGCATTACGGTGAAGCTATCGCCTATCGCCGAGTCTGTTGCCACGCTACTCGCGATTTTCAACACGATTGATGATGCGGCCCGGACGGTGACGTCGTTGACCGCAGAAGGAATCACGCCGTCGGCGCTGGAGATGCTGGATGGCTGGACGCTTCGAACCGTCGAAGAAGCCACCCACGCGGGATACCCGCTGGATTCGGGCGCAGTGCTGCTGATTGAGCTGGAGGGGCTGCGCGAGGAAGTGGAAGAGCAGGCTGAGGCGGTGAAGACGGTCTGCGATCGCAATCACGCGCGTGAAGTTCGGCGTGCGAAGAGCGAACAGCAACGCCAGCTCTTGTGGATGGGGCGGAAGAATGCCTTTGCCGCCATCGGACGGATCAGTCCTTCCTACTACACGCAGGATGGTGTAGTGCCCCGTACCAAAATTCCAGAGGTGCTCGAGTTTATCGCAGGCGTATCCGAGAAATATGGGTTGCGGATTGGGAATATTTTTCACGCCGGCGACGGCAATCTCCATCCGGCAATCCTGTTTGATATTCGCGATCCGGTGCAAATCGCGAAAACACACGCCGCCGGCGCAGACATTCTGAAGCGCTGCGTGGAAATGGGAGGGTCAATTACTGGCGAGCATGGTGTAGGCATGGAAAAGAACGAGCTCATGTCGATGCTGTTCTCGGATCAGGACCTGGAGATAATGAGGCGGCTGCATGATGCGTTTAACCCAAAGGGGGTGCTAAATCCGCAGAAAGTATTTCCCACGCCGCGAAGCTGCAGAGAAGGAATCGTGTCGAGACGGCCTCTGCCAGAGATGGTGTAATGACAACAGCAGCCTTGACTTCCAGGATTGCCCATGAGCTGGCAGGGATAGCAGGAGAAACATTTGTCTGCCAGGACCCGGCTGAACTGGAAAAGCTTTCCGTGGACAATGCGCCGCCAGGGATCGCAGTTTCGCCGGGGTCAGCGGAGGAGGTCGCTGAGGTTCTGCGATTGGCGAATCGCGAAGGCCTTGTCGTGGTACCGGCTGGTGGTGGTACACAGCAAGGTATTGGGCGGCCGCCACAGAAGATCGACATCATGCTCAGAACTTCACGGCTGGATGATATCGGGCACTACGATCCGGGAGACCTGACGATCGGAGTCGGCGCAGGCACGACAGTGAGCTCTCTGCGAAGCCTAGCAGCGGATCACAGACAGCTATTTCCGCTGGACATCGCGCGGGCCGACATAGCAACGATCGGCGGAACAATGGCGACCGCAGCGCATAGCGCTGAAAGGCAAAGTTATGGTGCCATCCGAGACTTCTGCATTGGAGTGAAATTCGTAACGGGAGATGGAAAAATCGCGAAGGGTGGCGGGCGTGTAGTTAAGAATGTCGCGGGCTTTGACCTGATGAAGCTGATGATCGGCAGCTTTGGCACTCTAGGTGTGATCGTTTCAGCCAGCTTCAAAGTTTTTCCTGCTCCAGCCCTGACCCGAACATTTGTAGGTGTTTTCGACAATCACGAGGGGGCGATAGCTTTTCGCGAGGCCGTGCTGCAGTCGCCCCTTTCACCGCTATGCCTGGAGCTTGTGTCGCCGAAAGCGCAGGTTCATTTAGGCGAAAATGCCGTGAGTGGTCGCTGGAGCGTGTTGGTGCGCGCGGGAGGAAGCGAGCGGGTGCACGCGCGATATCGCAATGAGTTGGGATCGAGAATTGCCCGGGAGTTGGAGGGAGCGGAGGAAGCGCGAACGTGGCGGGCGGTTGCCGAATTTCCAACCTCAGTCGCCCGCCAGGATGGTGTGAGCGTCGTGCTGAACGTGAGCCTCACAACCCATTCGATCGGAGAGATGCTTGTCGCAGCGCAGAGAGCCGCGGAGAAAAATGGACTCGTCGTAGCTGTGATTGGACGAGTGGGAGTGGGCTCGATGCTAGTAGCATTTTTATCTCCGTCTGCGGCCGATTGTAGTTCGTTCGCGAACGCAATTACCGATTTCCGCGATCAACTGCCGAGGGATGCGTCGGCGTTCGTGTTGCACTGTCCGACCAATTTCAAGTCCAAGCTGGATGTCTGGGGAACAAGTCCTACGGATATTGCTGCAATGCGGATAGTGAAGAATGCGTTAGATCCGAACGGCATTCTGAATCGTGGGAGATTTCTATTCTGAGCCCAGTGCCTCAAGAAGCGGCGAAGCAAGTCCAAGAACCGCAGGTTATCCGTCCCTCTAATTTCACTACCGGGGATCGACCTACATGGGAGCTCTATTCCACCTGTATTCATTGCGGCCTTTGCCTGCAACAATGCCCGACCTATCGGATTCTCGGATTGGAAGCGGATTCCCCACGGGGTCGCATCTACCAGGTACTACAGGTTGATGCCGGGGAGTTAGCGATCGGAAATTCGTTCGTTCAGCATATCGATCGTTGCCTGGGTTGCCTGGCCTGCCAGACAGCGTGCCCCTCCGGCGTGCACTACGGACGCATCGTGGAGCGTGCGCGTGCAGAGATTGAAGAGAATTACCCCAGATCCTGGATGCGGCGAACGATTCGTGACTATGTCTATAGGGTGATGCTGACCCGGTACGATGTGATGAGGCGTTGGGCGAAGGCATTGCGGTTGTATCAGGTATCGGGATTACAGCGGCTGGTGCGCGTCAGCGGACTGCTGCACATTTTGGGGCTGGCAAGCCTGGAATCGTTGGCGCCGACAATCGACCGAGAATTTTTTCTCGATGAGCTGGGCATGACATTTCCCGCCCGAGGAGAACAGAAAGCTAAAGTTGCTCTGCTGGCGGGCTGCATTGCGAGCGTGGCTTTTTCCGAGTTGAATCGTGCTGCGGTGCGTGTGCTGGTGGAAAACGGCGTTACCGTGGTCGTGAGCGAGGGCCAGGGATGTTGCGGTGCGCTTCACGCGCACGCCGGCTACCGCGAGCAAGCTCGCGCATTGGCACGGAGGAATATCGACGCGATGCTCGGCGAATCCGTCGATGCCATCGTGAGCAATGCGGCGGGATGCGGAGCTGCTCTCAAGGAATATCGTGAGCTGCTCGAGCAGGATACAGAGTATGTCGTGAAAGCGGCTGAATTTGCGGCGAGAGTGAAAGATATCTCGGAGTTCCTGGTAGAGCTGGGGGTCCGTCCTGTAAAGAAGCGCGCCGGGAAGAAAATAACCTATCAGGATCCTTGCCATCTCGCGCACGCACAGAGGATTCGCTCGGCTCCGCGCCAGTTGTTGCAGGCGATAGGAGCAGAGCTGGTCGAGATGCCACATTCCGATTACTGTTGTGGCAGCGCAGGAACCTACAACGTGGTCGAAAATGAATTGTCGATGAAGATCCTTGAGGCCAAGATGGATGATATCTGCGGGACTGATGCTGAAATCATCGCGACCGCGAACGTGGGCTGCATGCTGCAATTGGGATTAGGAGTGAAATTACGAGGAACGAAGCAGCGGGTCGCACACGTAATCGAACTGCTGGACGAGGCATATCGCGAATGATAGGCAGAACAAGCCTCCGGCTAGGTATTCAGAAAAGACTTCCCGAGGCCGAGTCAGGCACCAAAGCCTGGCGAGCTGATCGCTGTTTTCAAATTAGCTTCTCTGCCTTGGCTATGTCGTGCACTCCCACTACGATGAGCGCACGCTCGCTACCCTTCACGATCGAGCCGTAGGCGTACTCCACGTTCACTCCCGCTTCGGCAAGCTTTCTCATAATACGTCCGAGAGCTCCCGGACGGTCGGTAACCCGCACCGCAATCGCGTCCTCTTCCTCGAAAGGAATCCGGATTTCTTCAAGGACCCTTCGAGCAACAGCCAGCGGAGTGGCCAGCAGACGAATGCCACCCTGGCTTTCCTGAGAGGCCATAACTGCTGTGATGTTGACAGCCCGCTTGGCCAGTTCCGAACAAATCGTCGCGAGCATGCCAGGTTTGTTTTCTACCTGAATTCTGAGTTGGACCACACGTGCCATTTTCTGTCCTATGACATCAGCGAGATTGGGAACTGAATATTACAGCGGACGGGAGCACTTTGTAACCTGCGTGTGTACAGCAAATTCTGTTGCTAATTACGCAGTGCACAGGATTTACCGCGCCGCGCCTGCGGCCTAGAGTCTGGCTGTGGAGCATCTGGAACTAGAAACCAAACCATAGAAATCAGATTGGTGAGAGATGGACATCCGCCGAAAAAAGAAGGATTTTCCTACAGTACAGACGTTCTCACGCATAGTGGATGTGATTTCCTTTGCTGAGCACCTGGAAGAGCTCACAGCGGAAGAGGCGAAAGCGATCACCGACCGGCTCTGCAAGCTACCGCGTAATTCCGAGAATCCGATGAGTCTGGAGGAGATTATCTTTTGGGCAGGAATAGCCACCGGCATGGACATATTTCGGAACATGTCTGAAGACCGCATCGATTACAGCGTAGGAGAAAGGATTTTTCACTATTCGTCCCTTTTTGCATGCTCGACTAAGAACGTGGTCGTGGATTTGACGCTCGACAGCTTGGAGGCTGTGAAATAAGTCGGGTCCCTCGCCCCGATTTGTAGTCTGGAATAAAGTAATCTCTCAGAATCCAGTAATCTGTCAGAAACCCATAGTTCTTTAGTTCCATTCGACTTGATGCCTTCCGCAGATTAGATAGCTCTACCAGCATTCCTCGCCGATTTACAGGTTATCCCGGATAGCGACTTGCGGCAGGCACGGTTAGCGTAGACGTGACTGGATGTGATGCCCCCGGAAGTGGGGCGCCGCAGGAGGCACTATGCTGTATTGGGCTTTAGTGTTTTTGGTCATCGCGATTATCGCTGCAGTGTTTGGGTTCGGCGGCGTAGCAGTTGCGGCGGCTGGAATCGCTAAGATTCTGTTTTACCTGTTCCTGGTGGTCTTTCTGATCACCTTGATTATGGGATTGTCTCGGCGCGGCACGAGCGTTTAATCCTCATATAGCTCTGGCCGTCTGCAGTCTCTTTCTGATCGGGGGCTAGAGAGAAAGTTTGCTGCGCTCCGAATAACCGGCTGCTCTCAAACCCTAGAGTAGCCGGTTTCTCTTTGCATCAATCCTACACAAGCCGCACAGAGGGTAGGGTTTCACTGAGAGGATGCGTTTGCCTGCTCGCGTCCCGCATAGTACCCGGTTCGTGTGCGCACGAGCAATCGCTTCGACCCGGCATTGCGAGCCTCGACGCGAATTGATCGGTATCCGCCGAGTTCCATAGGACGAGAGGGTCGATAGCCGATGACGTACTGGTTGCGGATGTCATGAGCCACGATACGGCCTATATTGTCGATTTCGCTCACATCCTGCGGAAAGAAAGCCAAGCCCCCACTTGCGTCAGCTACTGCTTGCAGATCGCGCCGCGCCCGCAATTGCTTATCGGTGGGTTTGTCGGTTTGCCCGCCAAACAGACCGATGGCATAAACCGTGGGGCCATTCTCCTGTTGCAGCTCCGCCAGAACATCCTTCAGAGTCTCGCGGCTTACGTTGTCTTCTCCGTCAGTAACCACAAACAGAACGCGTTTATTGATCTGAGCTTCTTTCACATGATCCGCGGATAAGCGCATGGCGTCGTACAGTGCTGTACCGCCACGCGACTGGACCTGATCCAATGCCCTCTGGAGTTCCCCAACATTGGAGGTGAAGTCCTGATCCAGATAGGCTTCGCGTCCAAAATTGACAACAAATACCTGATCTTTCGGGTTGATCGCACGAACCAGATCGATGGCTGCACGATTAACCCGGGGCCGCTTGTCCCGCATTGACCCGGAGTTGTCGATCACGATTCCCAATGCGATGGGAACTTCTTCGCGGCGGAATGACGTGATGGTCTGAGGCTTTCCGTCTTCGTAAACAGTGAAAGCGCCACGCTCGAGGTCGGTAATCAGCCTGCGCTGCTCGTCGGACACGGTAGCGTGCAGAACGACTTCCTCCACCTGTTTCCTAAAGACATATTGCGTTCCTTCACCGGTCGTGTCTGGGGTTTGCGGAACCTCTGGAGTCATACCAGGGGTGTCTTGAGGTTGGGACGGGGCGGGAGAAGGCTGTCCAGCATTGGCCGGCGATTGAGGGCTGCCGCCGATTGATTGGGCCGGAACTGGTGCTGGGTTGGTCGTCGTTCCAGTCCCCGGCTGGGAGGTCGCAGGTTGGGCGGTTCCTGATTGCATGGAGCCTGGAGATGCGACCGACGGAGTCGTTCCAGGTGGCTGCTGGGAAACAGCCTGAGGCGCGGCTTGAGCGGGTGCGGGATAGCTCGGGCTGCCATTTCCGGTCTGTGCAATCAAGGACACTGAACTAAGAAGAGTCAGTAGCAGCAAGATCAGAATTTGCTGGCCACCGGTGCTGCTGCCGGCTTCGCGCAGGTTTGCCATAGCTTTCTCCTCGGATCTTTGATGAAAAAAGGGGCCTCAGGGAGGTCCAGGAAAATAGCCGAAGTCCTGCCGATTCAGGGACTCGCAGGTCAACAGTGACGGGGGATACAGGTCAGACATCGAACAAGCGGTAAGGACTTGGAGTCGCCTGGCGCTGCAGCAGCGTTATCGCGACGTTATGGACTGGAATTCCGGCAGTGGTCTTTCCCTCCAACGAGCCATGATGCGCATGGCCATGCACGACCAGGTCAGCGCCTTGCCGATCCACTACTTCCGCCAGGCGAGAAGTGCCCAGGTAGGGAAAGATCTCCTGCGCCTCTCCCACTACCGTACTGACAATTGGGGAATAGTGAAGGACTACCACCCGCTTTGGTGTTCGCAGCTGGGACAGAGCGCGCTCGAGTTTGACCGCTTCCTCGATGGCGGCGCGAACGAAGGCCTTGATCTCCGGCTCGCCAAAGGAGGTCAACGCTCCTCGGCCGAAGCCGCCCACAAATCCTTTTGTGCCGGCGAAGCCGACGCCATCACGTTCATAGCCAGTGCCGTCCAGCACCTTGATGCTGGCTGAGGCGAGCATCGCCCTCAGTTCTCCTTCTTTTCCGCTCTCGTAGTCATGATTTCCGAGGACGGCAACGATTGGTATTCTGACGCGAACCAGCACGTTGAGCAGGCCTTCCATTTCTTGAGGCTGGCCGAAGTTGGTGAGATCACCAGCCAGGACCAGTATGTCGGCTTCATCTCTCACCCGCCCCAACTCTTCCCGCAGAGGGATGGCACGCTCCGGCGTGAAATGCAAATCCGCAGTGGCTGCAATTCTCATGGCGACGCCTCCCGATCGAACGCATCGGATTGCGGCTGGCAATCATGGATTTTTGGTTCACGCCGGGCACGTAATTGTGTGAGGAGATCTGCCATGCCCCATTCAGTTACATCGATGGCAAACATGTTTTCGTCTATCAGGCTGCCGCGAAACGGCGTATTTGGGTCCGGATTCTCGATCCCTTTCTGGAAGCGTGTCAGCAGATCGCGCCACAACCTGCGGGGAACGAAAGCGGCGTGGGCAGGGTAAACATAGGCGAACAGCAGCAGAGCCCACAGTACAACCTCCCAGTGCTCACCGACCAACTGCAGCAGGCGATCCCAATCCAAGTTGCCGCCCGTGCGGAAGATAATATGAGCGATATCGGCGCCATCGAAACGATCGCGCCTTGTCACGAAAAGCTTGGAAGCCAGCAACTCTTCAGGGGCCAAAACACGCGTTCGCAAACCCAGGATCGCTGCAGGAATCGCGCGTTCGATCCAGGAGTCGTCAACTGTAATCACGGCATTGCTCATGCCGGTAATCAAGTCGACGAAAAAGTCGCCACGATGGGCTTTTGCCAGCCAGACCGGATCGGGGACTTCGCATTCAAACCCATCCCCACGCAGCGCAGAGAGGGCCCGAGCCGCGTCTTCAGCCTTCAAAAACAGATCGAGATCCTTAGTCTGTCTCCAAATGCCTGTGCACTGATGCAGCGCGAATGCTCCGGAAATCGCGAAGGGCACACGCTGTCGATGGAGCACACAGAGCACTTCGCGAAAGAGTGCCTCCTGCATCTCCGGAAACCGCGGTGGCTCAGAAGACGTAATCATCGCCGTGCTCTTCGGCTCTGACATAACGCGGCTTGGATGTGATTGGGAGAACTACGGTTATCCCAGTAACTTACAGAGGAGCCCCTCAGTCTAGGACTGCAAAGCACCCGGGCGGCTTGGGTCTGCTTCTCGTATAGGCTGGGAGAAGGGGAGAAGTGGGACAGCCTTACGGAATGAAGATCCGTGCGGCATGCCCCACCGTTTGAGTTAGCGGCTAGCTTGGGTTCGAGCCTCTCCAGCGTATTTCGAAACCGTCGCGACGAAGGTTCGGGCTTCGGGAGGAGTGGGAACATTGCCTTTAAAAATGGCATCGAAGGGCTCCATCTTGCCAAACAGAAGACGGGTATCATCCTGATCCTGTTTGATGACTGCGCCGTTTAGTTCCAGGCCAGCGAAAACGCCGCGAGCGCGAGAATAGGTCAGGACTTCAGCTTTCATTTTCCAGTCCGTTGTGGCTTCGGTATGGCGGCCCACGGGACCTGCAGCGGCGGAGGCATCGGCACCCAACTTGAATTTGCTGGATAGCAGGTGCTGCATGCCCCTGTCATTCATGACCAGCATGACTAAATCAACAGCTTCGCCGCCGATTTGTAGTCCCCAGCTACCACCGGCGATCTCTAGTGGTGCAGGAGCGCTCCAGCCGTTCGCGGTACGGCAGGTGGCAACGCCTTTACCGTAACGACCGCCGACAATAAATCCCCCTTTGATCATGGAAGGCACGACGGCGACGCATTTCGCGGACTTCAGTAGATCGTCGGGAATGCCCTTGTCTGGCGCGGACATGATTTCATCCATGACGTTCGCAGCAGCGTGGACTCGCTTCACTTCCTCGGATTGGTCTTCAGCCTTATCCTTAGCCTTGCTGTGTTCTTGATCCTGGGCTTTAGCACTGATCGTCAGAGTGAAGGCCATGACTAAGCCCAGAATAAGCAATTTGCGTGTTGGTTTCATGTTTCCTTCCCGTTTCAAGCAACGTAGTGCTGATCTTCGATGTGACGGCGCTGTGAAGCCATAAGCTGGAGGCTGTAGATCGGTTGAAAAGGTCCTTTACGCCGTGCCAAGGAAGAAGAAGGTCCGCGGGCGCGATTCCTCAACAACTGGAAGGTGTGAAAGACGAAGAGGTGTGAATGACGAAGAGGCGCGCAGGGGTGCTTCCCGAGGATGATCTTCTTACTGACGGGGCGGCGTTCCTCCCGTAGTCGTGCTAGAGCTCGGAGGAGCGGTGGTGGTGCTGCCCTGTGGAGTCGTTGTGCCACTTGGCGTCGTTGTACTGCTGCCCGGAGTCGTGTTGGTGCCACTCGGGGAAGTAGTGCTAGTGCCAGGCGTCGTACCAGGGGCCCTAGTGCTGCTGCCCGGCGTAGTGCTGGCGCCCGGAGTCGTAGTGCTCGGATTAGTGGTATCGGGCGTAGTGCTTGTGGTTCCTGAATAGGGTGGAGTTCCAGGAGTCGTACCGGTTTCAGGCGTTGTGCTGCTGTTAGGAGTGGTCGAGGTCGTTCCCGGGTTCGTGGTACTTGTGCTCGGACTGGTTGTCCCGGGCGTTTGGCTGCCGGGTGTCTGGGCACCGCTATTCATGCTCCCGCTCCCCGATTGCATTCCGGTCGAACCGGTTGCGCTGGAGCCGCTAGCTGACCCAGTCTGGAGACCAGCCATTTCCGGCCCTGAGGGGTTGTGAGTGGAAGAAGAGGGTTCAGCTCCCGAATTGCAGTGATCTGAGATCGCGGTTACGTCATTTACTTGGAAAGATCCCTGACCGGAACTACTCGAGCTTTGTGCCGAACTTTGGGAACTGTTGGAGGGCGAACTGCTGGGATTGTTTCCGCTCGGACTGTTGCCGGACGGTGGCATTCCACTCGGACTGTAGCCGGACGAATCGCTGCGGCCGGAACTCGGGCTTCCATAGCCGCTGCTGCTAGCCATGTTTTGGCCCGTGACTTCTACCTGCTGTCCGACATGGCTCTGGAGCTTATCGGTGCTGCCGGTCAGGGCAAAGGTTGCGCCGCTCTGATCGGTAAGGGTGAAGTTGCCGTTGCTCCCCGTGAGACAGCCACGAAGAGTATTCTGGCTACTGCTTGTCCCCGTACTTTTACAGGGGGATGCGCTTTGGCTGCTGGTGGAGCCAGTGCGGGTGGTCTGGCCAACCGCCATTGCCACACCGAGCAACATCGCCCACGCAAGGAATACGACTTTACGCATACAAACCTCCGAAGGTCGTTAAGGCCAATGTAAGAGTGAGCTTCCGAGCACACCATCCGTGATTTCCCCTAAGTTTTGAGATAGATCGTGTAACGGCCGAATTAGGCGTCTTGTGTCTTCAGAGTGGGAGAAAGGCTTGTCCTACTAGGCTCAAAGGATAGCTACCTTAATATCTCCCTGCCGGTTCAAGACTTGCACCTGAACAGTGCTGTCACGCCGCTCCACGAAGAGATCCACAGAGCCCGAGCCGATGTTCAAATTCCTGATTCGCAGGGAGGATATTGCTTCGGGCAGATAAGGATTGTGCAGTAATACCTGCCTGCTCGTGCCGCTTACTGTCACTCCCAGGCATGCTCCAAGGAGAAGGTAAACGCATGCGGCTGCCCAGGCCTGGGGTGAACAGGCGACGGGGTAGAGAGTCGGGCCCTGGCCAGCCCGGCGCTCCAGACCGCAAAACAATTCCGGCAATCGATGTGCCTCCATCCAATTGCTCGCATCGAGCATGGCCGTAAGAATCTGTCCTGCGAGATCCTTAAAGCCATAACGAGCCAGCCCGCCGGCAATCAGCGCATTGTCATGAGGCCATATCGAGCCATTGTGATACGAGATGGGGTTGTAACGGGCTTCGCCATAAGCTACGGTGCGAATTCCCCAGCCGGTGAAGAAGTCGGGCCCTAACAACGAGCGGGCAACCAATCGCGCACTCTCGTGATCGGCAATCCCCGCGTAAAGGCAATGACCCGCATTAGATGTGCGCACGCGACAGGGCTGCTTATTGCCATCTAAGGCGAGTGCGTAAGTGGCTATTTCCGGACACCAGAAAGCTTCCTGAAACTTTTCGCGAAGAGCGTTTGCCTGAAAGAGCAACGAAGCCGCTCGATCTTCGTAGCCCATGGCGGCAGCGAGTTCGGCGGCCCAGGACTTGGCGGCATAAACGTATCCTTGAACTTCAACCAAGGCAATGGGAGGGTCGGCTATCTTGCCGTCGGCGTGAAAAACAGAATCATTAGAGTCCTTCCAGCCTTGCTGTTCCAGCCCTCGCTTGGTTTTCCGCGAATATTCCACAAAGCCGTCACCGTCCTGGTCCCCATACTTGTCGATCCAGTGCAGGGCCAGCTCGATGTGAGGCCATAGTTGTTGCAAGAACTCCCGGTCAGCAGTGCGCTGATAATAGGCCGCTGCCAACATCACGAAGAGCGGAGTTGCATCAACACTCCCGTAGTAGCAGGCGAAGGGAACTTCTCCGAGGGCGGCCATTTCGCCATGCCGATTCTCATGCAGAATCTTGCCCGGCTCAGCATCTCTCTCCGGAACCGTTTCCCGGGCTTGTGTGGACGCCAGGTATTGCAGTACACCCTTGGCAATCCAGGGATATGCCCACAGGCACTCCAGCGCGGTGATGATTCCGTCACGTCCGAATACTGTGCTGAACCAGGGCACACCTGCATAGGGATAGTTCACCTCCGGATTGCCAACAGTCATCATGTGCACGTCGGCGAGCGACCGCTGAATCCAGTCATTGAATTGTCCCTGGGAGGAGTAGATCTGAGTATCGCGGACCGTCCCCGATTGCAGTTCGCTTGCGGCACTGGTAGCCGCGCCTGCATAGGAGCCAACCTCAGCCCCTGCGGCTAAACAGGAAAAGCTAACGTGGAACTCTATCTCCCGTCGCGGAGGCAAGGACAGGTCAAACTGAAATCCCGAAGACCAGATCCGGGTGGGCAGCGGATCGCAACGAATTCGCATGTGTCGAAGGACACCATCCAGTCCCTGATAAGAGAGGGTAACAGTGTTTCTCTCGACCTGATCCTGCAGCCGCTGACCCCGTTTGCCGCGATGTACACCTCTCACCTCGAAAATATCGGCGAAATCAGTGTTGAATTCTAGGCGGACAGGCAATGAAACGCTTGCCAGGCCATAGTTGGAGATCTTGAACTGTTCGTAACATACACCCCGCCACAAGAACTTGCTGCGGGCGATGTGGACGGTGCCGCGCGGAACGGTTACCCGATCCCCTTCAGAGATGTCGACGTTGGTCATGTCGGCGTTGAAGGTAAAGTTGTCTTCTGTCACCAAGGAACTCAGTAGAAGAGGGCGGCTATTGGAAATGAGAAAGATCAGTTCGGACAGAAAGCGCGTGCCCTCATAAAAGTAGCCCTGTTCCCCCAGTCCAAACGGTTCGATGTCTCCATAGCGGTCCATAACCGCAAACATCGTGCCGTACTTGAGGACCCTAGTCCGATCCTCGACCGGCGAGGACTTAGTCGCAATGTAGTATTGCTGCTTGACGCTGATTTCAGCCAACAGGCGCTCCGTCGGAGAGAAGAAGAGTCTCGGGCGCCTTCCGCACGAGCTGCTCATAGATCGCCACGTAGTCCCGTGTCATGCGGCGCACTGTAAACCTTTTCTCGAATTGCTGGCGGCACTTACCGCGGTCGACGTCGCCGATTTCTTGAATTGCGCGAACAGCACCCGCAATATCCGTCACCAGCAGGCCGTTGACGCCATCCTCAATAATCTCCGGGACGGAGCCGAGCGGAAATGCGATTACCGGAGTGCCGCAAGCCATAGCTTCGATCATAACTAACCCAAATGGTTCGGGCCAATCGATGGGAAACAGAAGGGCGGCAGCATTGCCAAGAAATTCATTCTTTTCGCTTTGGCAGATTTCGCCGACAAATTCGACATCACGATTATTGAGCAGAGGTCGTATGACGCAATCGAAATATTCCTGATCGACGCGGTCCACCTTAGCGGCTATCTTCAGTGGCATACCGGTACGCACAGAAATCTCAATGGCTCGGGCCGCACCTTTCTCCCCGCAAATTCGCCCCAGGAATGCAAGGTATTTTCCGGAGCGGGGCCGAAAAGTGTACTCCTGCTCTGGCAGACCGTGCTGGACTGTGCCCTGCCAGTTGATCCAGGGGAGTGGCTCGCGCTGAGCATTGGAAATCGAGACCACTGGCATCTCGCGAAAATCTTCATACAGCGGAACCAGATCTGGCAGATCCAATCGACCATGAAGCGTTGTGACGTGTGGGACTTTTTCTCGCCGGCTGAGCGGAAAATGTAAGTAATCGATGTGGTAATGAATGATGTCGAAGTTGTCTACTTCACGCAGCACGAGCTCCATCATGAGAATGTGATGCGCCAGTTGGTCAACGGATTTTCGATCGAGCCGCAGCGATTGCTGGCACGCAGGAACTAATTTTGCTGAGGTAACTGAGTCTCCGCTGGCAAACAGCGTGACATCGTGACCTTGCCGGATCAATTCCTCTGTTAGGTAGGAAACAACCCGCTCAGTTCCTCCATACAGTTTTGGCGGTACGCTCTCGTACAACGGTGCAACCTGGGCAATTCTCATCTAGGTATTCGGGCAGTACTGCGACGATCACTCCAAAAACTCAAGCGATTGCCGTACCGGTAACATCCGGATTTTGACTGGAGCCTCTCTCCTTACATTTTTTCTCCTCTTTCTAATTACATTTTTCACCCCAAGGGCTCCATACGGTGAACTCTGTAAACGCTTGAGGCAGTCTTCCACCATACCAAGGACTTCTATATTGCAGCAGCTTCTCTAATTGCGTGCAGCTACCAAATTCCCTTGTCACTTCCGGTGATCTTTGTACCAAGGAAAGCCGCTGCTGCGAGAGGGGGAAGCAAACTGAGCCGCAATGTGGTGCTCAATTTAACCTTGGAGCCAGAGGAGAGGAGTTGTGAAAGATAGAGTCCGGCCGCCTGCGGCAGAATTGGGACTCTCACATACTGTCGGGCAATGTAGGTCATGCTACTGTCAAACCTGGCTGAAGAGCGGACCTGATGTGGTAACTCGAATGCACCGAACCCATATTCATTAGCGTACTCAGCGACGATGACGAGGAACGTTGCGACGCCTGGCCAAACACCGCCCAAATCCGCAGTAGTTTTCAGCTCGCGAAAATCTATGGCATTGTTTTCGAGAAGATGTGCAACATCTAAGATGTCACAGAGTCGAATATAAAAATGACGGTACATGCGTTGCAATGTGGCAATGACTATTTGCTCTTCTGGAGCTGGCACAGAAAAGCAGTAGCGAGCCACCGACTTGAACAGTCGCCGATTTTCTAAACGGCAGCCCAGAGCTTCTTGCTCGCCAGTTTGCCCCAACACCTTGACGTGTATTTCGATCAAGCGAGAAAGGCCAGGCACCCGAAAGTTCCACTTGTTCGCCAGCCGATCACCCCAACTTCGGGACTCCACGCGAGCATGAAATTGTTTTGTGAGAACGCTCACTACTACTTCCGGGTGGCTACGTGTAAAGAGATCAAAGTCGCTGCCGAGATCCGGCCAGTGATCGAGAGACTTGATGATTGTAGCTGGCCAACCGGCCTGCTCGAGCAAATCACAGATCGCTTTCAGAAGTTGAACGTCTTTTTCGGCTCTGGCACGCTCGCGCCACAACTCATTCTCGGTCCACCTGAGCAACGGATCATTCCCGGCCAAGCCAGCGGCATGCTGCAGGAGCGCCATTACACGTACCCACACGTGGTGTTGATCGGCCAGCTCCAGCAACTCGCTCAATTCGTCGGGGTTCAGCCGAGCGATCGATTGCAAGGTGCTGTCGAATTCCGAAGACTCAAGATTCAGGCGGGAGGCTTCATTCCCTAATAATCTCCTGAGTGTGGCGAACAGAGTACTGGATTCGTGTTTGCGGGAAGCCATCATTGTGCGATTGGGGTGAGATGGCACGACATTTCGAGGAGTTGTGTGGGGCGCGCTAGGGATTAGCCCTCCAGGCAGAGGAATTACGTGGACCGGAGGTGCAAGTCGCAATGCCACGCTCGATAGCCGTACCCTCCTCATAGTCGTTCCAGGTCGCGATCAGTAAGAATGGCAAAGGATGGGAACGGTCGTAATAGCGGCGAAAGAGGCGAAAGGAATCTTCGAAGGTGCGTCCGCAGCGCGGGTCGATGTAGCGGTTGAGGCTCCAGGGGGCGCTGCGATCATCAAAGCCCGGCCAAGCTGCGCCGACCGCGATCTTATCGGGGTGACGGTTGAGCATTCGCTTGTAAAACGCCTCGAGGTAGTCTGCGCCCCAGTCGCTGCCGTCGGGGGACCACTGGCTACCACTGGGATGAACCCAGGCATATTCGCCATCGAAGGCGCTACTCTCGTTTGCAGGAGGCTCATCCTTGTACAGCAATAACGGGGGCACGGCCCAGCTATTTGCGTGTTGGCGTATCCGATTCCAATCAGTGTGGCCGCCCTTTGGGAAAACAAAGATTACTGGTCGTCCCTGATAAGTCAGATAGGCGGTACGGGCTGCAGCATCGGGACCGACATAGGATTTGTAGGCTTTGTCGAACGCTGCGATTGCATCATCGGTGGCTTGGGCCTGGTCTCCGTCCGACTCGTCATACATAAGAGCGACCTTGAACGGTGTTTCGGTTGCCAACTGCTGCAAGAGAGCATAACTACGATCAAGGTAGGGTTGCCGATCGCCATACCAGTTCACGACGAAGCCGGAGATGCCCATGCTCTCAGCTTTTTCTATTTGCCGCCGAAGCGTGACGGGGTCCTGGCTGGAATATCCCACATTCATATGGCCATGATCCCCGAACCAAGGCATATAAACGGCCAGGACCGCGGGAGCGGGAGGCGGACCTTGCACATTCCGAATTACTGCTCTTGGATCTCTCTTCTGACAACCAGCACAAAGAAGGACAACCGCCGTCACGAGACCCGTGGCCAGTCGCAGCCAGATCTGCCGGCACGCGCGGTCACCGAGGACGGCGGAAGACAGGGCCATGATGGGGGATCGATAATCCGTCATTTATTTTGATCAGCTATCGATCGGGATTGAGGAACAGTCTCCAGGAGGCGCACGACCCATTTGTCCGCAGCAGGTGTCATCAACACCACATACTGAAGTTGAGTCTCCTCCTCATGGATTACTTTGTCTCCATCCAGAATCTGCAAGTGCAACTGGGCGGTGTCGCGGAATTCCAGAAGGTCCCCTTCCGGCGAATAGAACAGAGGCTGCAAGCGGTGGCTAATGTCTCGATAACGCCTATGAAGGCCGCTTTTGTTACCGCTATTAATGGCGTCGGTGAGGTTTTGCTGGGCGGCGCCCGCAAAATAGGAGGCTAGCGGCAGCGCGGAATTTTGATCGTAGGCTGTGGATAAAACCTCCCACGCACGGCCATAGTCACGGACAATGTTTTTCGCCGTGATTGGTTCCAAGGTGCGCGGCCCAATCCGGCTGCCGATGAGTTCGATCTTCGGCGGTTCACCAGCAATCGCAGCTCCGGTAGCCAAGAAAAACCAGACCAGGCATACGAGTGTCGTAGGATTGATTTGCCGGAAAAATGGATTTGATTCGGGTCTCACGTTCACCTGCCCAGATGTATCTCGTTTCCCATAGTCACACCGGAAGCCACAGAGATTACCCCCGGGCCGTCAGGCCCGAGATAGGCTCGCGCAATCCCTTGCTTCACGGGTGCATCCACAGTTGATCTTCCGTTTTCACTTACGCGCGTGAAGCTGACAGTAGTTCCGTCGGGCACTGGATTCCCAGCGCAATCGCGCACGGGATCCGTCTGCACGAGAATGCCTTGGGTCGTAGGCTGCGTGGTGATCCTGAGGTGACAGGGCTCGGAGGCAACCTGCTGTACCACTCTGCGCGTAGAAATGCCGGCTACAGAAGCAGTGAGCTCCGTTCGTCCGGACTCCTTGCCGGAAGCTACGCGGACCCACGCTATCCCGTCCCGCGTGGAAACTGTCTGAGACTGGGCCCGGAAGCCGGGCATCGCTAGAGTGAATTGAACTGCTTGCGGTATCACAACCAAGTTGTGAAATCGATCGAACAGCAAGGCCACGCCGCTAATCGCGTCACCCTGCGAAACTGGTACGCGCGAGGGATGAGCCAGCAAAGCCAGGCTATCCACATCTGCAGGACCAACATACAACTCAGTGCTAATGCATGTCCCCGAACATAAAACAGCAGTGTATCTTCCAGCTGCGCGAGCCTCCTCTGGGGCGATGGGTATCTCACCTTCAAGTCTTACCGAGCGTTTGACAGAACTGGCAGGGCCGGCCAGATAGAGAGTTGCTTCGCCTTTGCCTCGGGCGGAGAACGAAAAGCCACGTCCAGCCACGGCGCCGTTTGGCGGGCCGAGGCTCTCTACTTGAGCCAGGCAACTTGGACCGGTAACCGCAAGCAGCAGCCAGCAAATAGTGAAGCGCATATTAAGGCCGGTCAAAACTGTACTGGTTGACCACCGCATGGTAGTTCTGCACCTTCGCGACAATCGACTCGGGCACCTCGACCGCGAACTTCTCCGGGACCTGTGGGAGCAACGCCTGATCCACGTAACCATCCGAGACCCAAATCACCTTGCTGTCCTTGTCATAAAAGCTGGCAATGATGTGCGGGATGTTGACTGTCTGGCCGCTCTGATTCAGTAATTGACCCTCCAGCACCGCTCCACCTTGGGGTGACTTGGTCAGCTTTTGATCCATTACGCTGATCACGGGATCAGCCGCGGCCGGAACCACCGTGGCCTTCACATCCATGCGAACGTTCTTTACCCGCTGCAGAACGATGTTGGGAAAGTCGATGCGATACGGAGCCACCTGTTTGGGAAGAAGAATGTGAACGATCTTGTCGAAGCTGCTCTCTTCGTCTATAGAGTTACCGTTCCCATCGACCAGAGTGGCATTGACATTTACGAATGCGGGGATCGTATCCTGATTCACCACTTCTCCCATCACTACCGTCTTGTCAAGGTATTGGACCGCATTCATGGAGAGAATCGTGACGCGAGGAGCGTCCAGGTTCTGCGATCCCCAGTCCTGGCCGGAACCAGCAATCACGTCCCAACGAAGAAAGTTCACAGGTAAAACCTGGGCCGGAGTCTTTGGCTGGTTGGGAGGCGACCAGACTACTCTCCATGCATCGCCTTGTCGCTGAAGATCGAAATCTCTCTCATCAAAGACCGGGCCGACGGCGGTGGACCATCGCAACGACGCCCGGAATTTTGCTGAGTCATCGGTTTGGTGCAGCGGATGAAAGTCCCAGCCCTCTAGCGTGGAGTAGGTACGCAAGCTTCCATCGCTGCCGGCCAGCTCCTGTACAAACTCAGGCCGTTGCGATTCGTTAGGATTGGCTAACTGGTTAAAAGCCGAGGCCCAGTCACGTCTTTGCACAGCGTGTAGAAAAGAGGAGAGCGCCAATTCTGGGGTTGTGGTTGCGCGTTTTGCCAGCGCGGAACCGGCGGCAATGCCAGTGGTGGCGCCGATCGATCCGGGCCAGAGCGTTGCAACTGCTACCAACCCGATGGTTACGATCAATATCAGTACAGGCAATCCACGGTTCATAGATAGTTCCTTCACGCGGCCGAGTGCTCATTGAGAGGAGCTAAGGCCCCGACTTCCTCGCGAACTCGGCGCCGAGCGGGCAGCATCAGCGCAAGCAGAATCGCCAGCAGGCTGCTGCCGATGGGCAGAATTCCCCACAGCAATCCTTCCCAAGGTGCTGGTATTGCGTCAGACTCGATCTTGTGTGCGGGAGGCACATCCTCTTTAGACCAGGCTGTGATCTCGCCTCCGTTGTAGGTTTCGATCTTGCGCCAGCCGGCAAATGCCAACAGCGGTTCGTAGTAACGATCGCGCACGAAGATATATTTCAGTCCGTAGCGATTCGCATGCTTGAGCATAGCGCGCAGCGATTCCATACCTGCCGAGCCGTAGAATTTCGCGTTGGTGAGTTGGGCGCCGCCGTATTGCGTCATCTCAGGAAGAAGGCGAGCCGAGTTGTAATCGCCATCCACACTACTGGCATCGGTGTAGGTGGAAACCTTAGCCAGGGAACTTCCGAATCCGAGAGTCAAATAACGATATTGATCGTGACCATCACGATTTAAGAATGACACTACCTGATCTACATTCGAGACTGGCGCGGAACGATAAGGGCTTGCGGTGGTCCATCCCAGCGCAAGCGCCAAACAGGCTATCGCCGCAAACGACAAGCCAACTTGCGCGAAACTGTCGAAACGATCAATCAGCTCAACAGCCAGCAATCCGACGATCGGCAATGTCATCAAAGCTGCCCAGAAGGTAAAGCGCTCGAAGGTGAGAATCTCAAAGGCGCGTCCCAGTAGCCAGCGGGGGACGGGAGTGGTTCCACCCAATCCCAGAAGGAAGGTCAGCCAAAAACCGAACAGCAGTGGCCGCAGGCGTCGGACGGAAGACCCTCGTATCACTACGAATGGAAGGGCCAGCAGCAGTAGTCCGTAAGGGACCACGAAATAATTCATGCCTACCAATGAGTTGAGCAGGAAATTCTCGCGGCTGGGGTGGGGGATCGGAATCTGCTTGATGGGATGCTGGATGAGCGAAATCCAGAAGGGCAGGAGCACGATTCCGACTCCAATTCCGCATAGTGCGAGAAAAGCGAATGCGCGCGACAATGCGCCGGCAGGGCTGCCCTCCACGGCATGATATTTCACGTCTTGGTAAGCCACCCAGACTACCGGTCCAGCAAACAGAATTGCGCCGAAAATTAACGTGACATGATGAGCTGATGCTGCTGCTATGGCCAGCACGAGTCCCTTAAGTAAAGCACGCACGCTTGCATTTGCGGACCATTCATAGAAATAAGGTAGCGCATTAAGAAACAAGCCAGCCCCTGCGACCGTGGCCAGCTGTCCTGCGCCGTACACCAGGAATGCCAAGGCTCCGAGAAAAATGCTTCCTATAGCTGCATAGCTGGCCGCGGATTCATCAACCCAGATCCGCGCATATCGCATTACTCCCACGACCAGCAGCACGATGAAGATGAGCTGGACCAGCATGTAGGCCATGTCCAGACCAATAACCTTAGAAAACAAGGCGATCCATTGATGTGTAAGCGGCGGATAAGTAGTCTGCGAGAAGCCGGCGAACCACTTTTCATTCCAGGGATTGAACCAATGCTGAGAATAATGCGACGCCAGAAAGATGTGGAAGTTGGTGTCGTAAGAAGATGCAGGCAGCTGCATAAAGAGGAGCGGGCCGTGTATGGCTATGGCGAGCAGAACGATGATCAGAAGCGATATTGGGCGGCCACGATGAGCAAGCAACGGCCGATCGACATAGGTTTGTCCTAAGCTCGCCAAGAACTCCTCCTTTTCCCCGGGCGAAAGCGTTGGATTCGGAAAGTCCTCTCAGAGTTTTCTGGTTGCCGAGAATGACCATAACTTATTTGAACGCTGGTAGATCCGCGCCTTATGAGGGATGAAGCAGCCTGATTGGAAAGCGGTGCATCTGAAGTCGCGCTAAGCAGGTGAGCTTGCTGAGACTGAACTCGGAGCCTACGTGTATGACGAGCATGGGAAAGGTCCTGTGCTGCGCCGCGCTCTGGTTGATCGCGGTAACCGGCAACGCCTGGGCGCAGAATTTTGAAATTGCCAACCCGAACGGAAAGCCTGCGTCAACTTCCAAGCAGTCGGGGAACAGCGACGCAGCGCAGTCGGGAATCGGGTGGGGGTCGGGCGTGGAAGTAGCCCGTCAGGCCCATGCGGCGCAGGATGCCTTGCGCACCGGTAACTACGCAGCTGCCGTAGATTATGCCGAACGAGCTACAAGAGCAGCACCTTCGGATGCCAGCCTATGGCTGCTTCTGGGTTACGCAGCGCGCCTCGCCGGCCGTTACCAACTCTCGGAGGATGCTTATCAGCACGCACAGGTGATTCAACCCAGTTCCGGAGCTGCACTGTCGGGATTAGCTCAAACGTACGCAAAAATGGGGCGCCAGGAAGAGGCACGCCAGCTGCTGCTGAAGACGCTTACAGTGAGTCCGAAGAATCCCGAGATCCTGGCATTTGCGGGAGAGCTCTTCCTGGGCTCGGATCCACAACGTGCTCTCGGGTTCCTGGAACAGGCAGACAGTCAGAAGCCATCGTCCCACATAGAGGTGTTGATGGCTCAAGTCTATCGGCGCCTTGATCAGCCGGAGCAGGCGAAGCGAATGTTGCTGCGAGCGAAAAGCCGGGCACCGGAGGACCCTGATGTGCTGCGAGCCATTGCCGGGTACTACCGCGAAAACGGTCAGTATGACGAGGCGATTGCATCATTGAAAGAGATTAGATCGAGGAATCCCGAAGTTCAGGCGGAACTGGCCTATACCTATGGGGTGGCAGGAAAGCAGGAAGAAGCGGCAGACGTTTATGTACTTGCGGCTAAAGCAGCCACCGCGAACATCGGACTGCAGTTAAGTGCAGCGCAGTCGCTCATCAATGCCGGCAAACCGGATGCCGCCAAACCCTTTCTAGACCGTGCCCGTAACCGGGATCAGAAGAATTATCGTTTGCACGCCATCCTTGCTCAGATCGCGGATCTGCAAAACCGGCCAGCAGATGCCATTCAGGAATATCAACTGGCGTTGAGTCACTCACCGGAAGTTCCTGCCGAGGGCAGTTTATATCCAATTCAGCTGCGCCTGGCGCTTTACGATCTCTATCGCCGCGCTGACAATCCAGGGGAAGCGAACCAACAGCTCGAGCTGGCCGGCAGCGCAATTCAGAAAATTCAGATTTCAGATTCTTCGCGGCCCGAGTTCCTGCGCCTGCGAGGCGTGATTGAATCCGCCTCCGGAAACATGACCGCCGCTGATCGTGACATGAAAGAGGCTCTGGCACTGGCGCCTTCGAATCCTAATCTGGTCCTGAATTATGGATTTCTGCTCTGGAAGCTCGATCGCAAGGAGGAAGCGCAGAAGATGTTCCAGCGTGTGCTCACTCTGGATCCACAAAATCGATTTGCGCTGACTTCGCTGGGATATCTGGCGCGGGAGATGGGTGATCCAAAAGCTGCGGAGGGCTACTTTGCTCGCGCCATGGAACTTCATCCCGGCGACTATGCTCCCCATCTGGCATTAGGCGATCTCGATACAGCCTTGCGCAAGCTGCCTGCCGCTGAGTTGAGCTATGAAACGGCTTACAAGCTGATGCCGACCAATCCGATGGTTATCGCCGGAGGGACCAACGCGGCGTTGGAAGCGCATGATCTGGAGCTAGCTCAGAAATGGCTCGCTCGAAGCACCGGCGAGATGGACCAGCATCCACAGGTGATGCGTGAGCGCGAGCGCTATCTGTTCTTCCGTGGCGCCTATAAGGATTCGGCGAGCTTAGGGGCAAAGGTCATTCAAAAGCTGCCACGGGATCCACAGGCGCCGGTCTACTACGCCTACGATTTGTACTACCTTGGCCGCTATGATGAAGCGCTTCAGCTTGTAAACGAATACGAGAAGGTTCTGCCCCGCGATAAGGATCTGGCTCTCATTGCAGGCTACGTCCACTATCACAATGGGCTATTGGATGACGCGCTCAACGATTTCACTCGCGCCTTGGAACGGGATCCCAAGATGGCTACCGGATACGTGAACCGAGGATACGTGCTGAATGACTTGAAGCGCGCCCGAGCAGCGACACGGGATTTTCAGGCCGCGATCAAGCTGAGGCCAGATTACGGTGAGGCTCATCTTGGGCTGGCCTATGCAGACTTGCAACTCCGTCGTTCTCAGGCAGCATTGAGCGAATTGGATTCCGCCGAAAGACTGCTGGGCAAACCTCGAGCTTGGCACTTAGCGCGGGCTGAGGCTTTTCGCCAGCAGCAACGCCTGGGAAAAGCAGAGGGCGAATATCGCGCGGCCCTGGCCGACACACCTAATGACCTGACAACCCGCATGGCATTGGCCGATACCCTGTACCAAATGCATCGCTATAACGACGCCATCCAAGCCCTGAATGACGCGATGGCGCTCGCTCCCGGCGATCCTTTGCTGCAGGCGCAAATGTCCCGCTGCTATGCGCATCTGGGGCGCGAAGACGAGGCGATGCGATACATCCAGCTGGCCGAGCAGCAGAGAGCAGGGAAGCCAGCCATCCTGATGACCACGGGCGATGCTCTGCTTACCCTGGGCAAGCGCCAGGCGGCTATGGATCGCTTTGGACGGGCCCTGGAGTCGGGAGAGTCAGATCGCGTGGCCACCCGATTAGCGATTGCGCGCGTGTTTGCCCGGGAAGGGAACTTCGAGGATGCTCGTCAGCAAATCAGTCTTGGATTTGCCGAAGCGCGCATCGGTGAAGCAGGACCGGTTACGCCGTCAGATTTGGTCGAAGCGGGCGATATTCTGCTTACGCTTCACGACTTCGATTTAGCGCGCACCTATTTCGACAAAGCCCGTACGGCGGGAGCAGATGAACGCGTAGTTGCACTAGGGTTAGCTAACAGCTACCTGGCTCAGGGCAATCCACACGATGCGGAGATGCAGCTGAAAATCCTGGAGAAATCCGCCGACTCCGACCAGGACTATGACTACCTGATGACCTTGGCCAATGTTTACCGCCAAAAACAGGACACCGAACGCGCTCTGATGGAGTTTGGCCGAGCCAGTGCGGTCGTCGGAGGCGATCCTGACAACCAGGCGGCGATCAGCCAGTTCGAGTTGGAGAGTGAGGAAGGCAAGCCAATCAGCGATGAGCTCAGTCTGGCAACACAAGCCTATTTCGCACCCACTTTCGAGGACATCAATATTTACACTCTCGATGCCAGGCTTCATGGCGGTGGCAATGCCGCAACGCTGCCGCCGCCTCGATCTTCTTACGAGTCGCTGGCGGCCGAGCACTTCCGCATTCACCCGGAGAACATACCGACGATTGAGGGTTTCGTCGGAGAACGCATCGCGGGAGGGCGCATCTCCTTCCCCAGTACCGATCTCATTCGCGATCGCAGTACCTTCGACACTATTTTCAATGTGGGTATTGCGCCCGTGGTTCGCCTGGGAAGCAACACCATGGTCTTCCATACTGGATTGCAATTCACCAATCGCCGAGACCGGCTTGATCCAGTGGATATGAACCAGAACTTACTGCGTCAGTTCGTCTATATGGAGACCAGCTCGTTTGGCAATTGGCTTTCGGTGCATGGCAGCCTCACGCACGAGACAGGCCCCTTCAGCTTGCAGGATCTGCATTCCCGTGACATTACCGGTACGCTGGAGTTCAGAGTTGGCCGTCCGTGGGGGAATAACGCGCTGATCACCGGTTATGCGGCGCGCGACCTGCTTTTCAATCCTCTGGTAAGGGAATATTTCACAACCTCCACTTACGTCGGATGGCAGCACCGCTTCAACGAGCGCCTGAAAGTAACGGGTCTGGCAGAGTATCTGCGATCGTGGCGGGTGGAGAACTCACTCTACGCGCTGGCACAGGCAGTGCGCCCGGCGGTGCGAGTCGAATATTTCCCCAATCATCGCTGGAGCGTAGAGGGTTCTTTTGCGCTCTCGCGAGGACAGGGCTTTCACGATTATGACAATGCTGACGGGCAACTCCTGGTCTCGTACATGAAGCCTATTCACCGGGCGGGGGATGACGGTAAGGGAGGGAGTCGAATTGGTTATCCGCTGAAACTGTCTTTCGGTGTAGAGCAGCAGACCTTCTATAACTTTTCTGGCCAAGGCGGCAAGACGGAGGTCTTACCCGTGTTTCATCTGACATTGTTCTGATGCTACTGCTGTCTTCCCCACACGAATGGCTTACCGCGGATTGCCGGAAGCGGGTCATTCAGCAGGCGTGCTTTGAGGCACGAGAAATCGAACCCCAGTCAAACGCCGATGTTGAACACGACTAAACCTGGCCCTCAACGATTGCCTGAGCACGATCTTAGCGTCTTGGTGTCACCGCAGCTGAAAGCTTTGCGCTCGCGAGTGGTGACCGGGAGCCTGATTCTGCTTGCCAGTTCTGGGCTCGTGAGCCTGATGAACCTGGCTTACAACATTGGGGTTGCGCGGCTTCTCGGTCCGGTGGGATTCGGGCATGCCACGGCCGTCTACACGCTGTTGATGCTGGTCTCTGCCCTCACCCTGTCATTTCAGATCTTGTGCGCCAAGCTGACTGCGAACCATGCATCCTCCGAAGAAAAAGCGGCGGTCTACTTCGGCCTGCACGGCCGGGCCTGGCGATTGGGGGCGTTCCTCGCCTTTCTGCTCGTGTTATTCCGCGAGGTGGTGTCTTCCTACCTGCGCCTGCCATCGGCAACTCTGGTGGTTCTCCTGGCCCTGGGAACTGCTTTTTACATTCCGCTGGGCGCCCGCCGCGGCTTCTACCAGGGGACCTACGCCTTTGGCCAGCTGGGAATCAATTTTCTCCTGGAAGGTGTAGTCCGGTTAGGTGGGGCGCTCTTGCTTATCAAGGCGGGCATGGGAGTGAGTGGCGCGGTCCTGGCTAGCGTGCTGGCGGTTATGATGGCTTACATTTTCAGTCCGCCGCGCGGAATACGCCGTCCCCAAATCGCTGTCGTCACCTCTTTTCGTGAGGCCCTCCAGGCCATCGTGTTTTTTGTTGGTCAGGTGGTGATCAACAACTTCGATATTGTTCTGGTAAAGCATTTTTTTGCACCCGCGCTGGCGGGATTGTACGCAGCCGTAGCCCTTGTGGGTCGCGTGGTGCAGATGTGTTCCTGGTCCGTGGTAAGCACCATGTTCCCAGTTTCTGCGGGTTCGCCTACGAAAGAACACGAGGGCCGGCCGGTGCTGATAACTTCGCTGGTGATAGTGATTGCAACTCTCACCGTTCTGATCATCGGAATCTGGCTTATGCCGAGTTTCCTTTGGAGGATGATCTTCGGTGCTCACTTCGAAGTGGTGGGCGCCAAGGCAATCTCGTCGCTGTTGGTGCTGTATGCGGTTACCACCGGAATCTACTCCCTTAGTGCGGTCATGATCGCATACGAAATGTCGCTCAAGATTGCCAACACAGGTTGGCTGCAATTGGCGGTGAGCGGCGTTCTGGTCGTGGGAATCTATCTGTTCCATAACTCCCTGGCGCAGGTGATCGCGGTGCAGTTGGTGTTGATGCTGCTGCTATTGATAATGGTGTTGCTGCCATTTGTCAGGTCGAGTCTTACCATTGCCGTCGAGGCGATGCCTGTCGGCGTGGTCAATCGAATTCGCAAGCGCGGGCGTTTGTGTGAGCCCGAAGTGATTGCGGAATTTCTGAGAAATGAATTTCATCATCCTGAATTCGACCCTTATCGGCAGCGATTGGGATCGATTGTCAGCAATCCGGATCTTTCAAGCCAGGAAGAGAATGAACTGCGGCGGGCGTTACTGTTCCTGCGACGCGGGGCAATGTGGCGTGAGTTACCGCCCGATACAGAGTGGTATGAGGTGGACCTGGCTGGTCCCGAGTTGGAGAGAGTGCGAGTGTTTCCCAGGGCTCATTGGCGGCGGATTGCGCACGGCAGTTTTTACTTGCTGGACATTGTAGAACGCATTCATGGGGGAGGGCTGAAGCGTTCCTATCAGGAGTTCCTGGCGGAATTGCGACGTCTGGGGCGACGGTTGCAGGAACCCTCGGGATATTCCGCCATCCTGTTCATCGGCGACAGTGAGCAGAGTCCTATCACCATTCTTGATGGCAACCACCGGATGGCAGCAGCCATGCTGGTTTCCCCGATAGCTCTGCAGAGCTTCCGCTTCATATGTGGCTTCTCTTCACGAATGCGCGAATGCTGCTGGTACGAAACCAACATGACCACCCTGTGGCGCTATGCCAAAAACAAGGTGAAGCACATCCCCTATGATCCAGAATCGGACATCAACCGCATGCTGCAGAGCCGGGCCTGTCCAGCCGAATGAACAGCTGGAAGGAGCCCTGACACCTAACTCTTGGATAGCTAAACAAGCAGGCTTAGCTAATTCTGCGGCTTTGGCTCCGCGGCTTGGGGTGAAGTGGCTGGCTCGTTGTTGCGGCGTAGCAGCTGCAGGGGCGTTTTCTCCTGACGTCTGGCCTCGCGTTCTTCCTCAAGGCCGGCTTCCATTTGCTGGTCATTTCCGGAAGCTACGCGCTCCAGCTTTTGACCTTCAACTGATGCGCGAGTGGCGATGCCAACGCGCCGCCCTGCACGATCGGCGGTTTTGGCCCTTTCATAGAAGTCTTCGGCGGTTTCTTTGTCTCCTGCCAATTCTGAGACATATCCCATATTGTTCAAGGTGAAGGCGTCGTTAGGATTCAAAGCATATGCGCGTTGGAAATAACGCTGGGCGCTTTCGAGATCGTTGTGGTTCGCAGCGATAACTCCCTGCAAGCTCAGTCGCGCTGCTTTCGATTCTGCGTCTTCTTTCTTCAATTCGTCGCGAACCCGTTTGGCGCTGTTGGCAGCCATCTCGCTGATAGGCTTCCCCCTTGAGCCACGATCAAGAGTGACGATCGCAGAGTCGTCCGAGCGTTCACGAGCGGCAGCGTCGTAATACCGCACAGCCTGCTCCAGATTGCCCTGCATCTCCTTGGCCACACCCATGTTATTCAGCGCGAAGGGACTGTGCGGATGGGCAGCCAGCATCGTCTGCAATAAACGATCGGCTTCCACCGCGCGTCCGCGCGAGAGCAAAAGAATTGCCTGCAGGTTCCCGCGATTGGCCTGCATCATGGGATCAGCTACTTTATTAATGGCTTCGTCGATCGACTTTCCTTTCAGTCGGTCCGAGGTAGCGCGATCGATCACGGCTTGGGTGGCGAGTGCTGATGCCAGGTTGTAATACTTCGTCGCAGCTTCGACCTTGCCTTCGAGCTCGGAAATGTATCCCAGGTTGTTGAGTGTGAATGGATCGTCAGGATCGATGAGATAAGCTTTGTAGAAAAGCGTTCTGGCTTTGTCGAAGTGGTGCTTCTCAATTGCGGCCACTCCCTCGCGATTAAGCTGCTGGACCGGGGTTGGTTTGCTGCGCTTGGGCAGAGTGATTCTCAGGTCGCCACCAAATCCATGGCCGCATAGGAGTAGTGCCGCGAAGATTACGTTCACAGCGCCGCGGAAATAGTTCCCTTTGACCGACACCTATGACCTCCTCTGCTTTCCTTCTGCTTAGCCGTGAGCTTTGCCAAAACCAGTGTTTTGATGCGAATACCTGGATCAGGTTGCCCAGTCAGGACCGCCGTGCCGCTCTTCCCAAGGCCACTCGGGAACTGCAAACCGCATCGAAGAACCGCCATGAGGAGCCTTCTTTTAGTGTGTCTACTGAGTGCGGCGGTGATGGCCCAGGTTTCGCCCCTGCCGTCGAGGTCGCCGCAGATGCCACCCACAGCCGCAACTTCAAGCACTACGAAACCCGCTGAGAATCCGAGATCAGCTGCTGATGTCTCCGACTTGCCGGATCGCAGCAACGCCACGGAATCCGATATCGTCGCGCTGTTGCCAGAATTGAGTCCTTTGCCCCCGAAGAAGGCAACTCTGATTGGCGGTACTGTTATCCAGGTGGATCAGATCCGCGACCAACTCATGTTGCGTCCGTTTGGACAGAATAAGAGCCTGAAGCTGTTCTTTGACCCGCGCACAGCAATCTTTCAGGATGGCACCAGGTCGAACCGAGTGATTCTCCACCGCGGAGATCGTATCTATGCCGATACGATGCTGGTGGAGTCCAGAATCTATGCGAAAGCAATTCACGTGCAGGCACACTCTGGAGGGGGACAGGGCAGCGGGCAGTTGGCTGGATACGATCCCAGCAGCGGCGAGTTTACCGTGCGCGATTCTCTGGCCCTCGAGCCGATTAAACTACGCGTCAGTCCTGCAACCGTGATTCGCCGAGGGGACAAAATTGGATCTGCACGCGACCTGCAACCAGGTGCGCTCGTTTCGTACAAGTTCCACCCGGACCCGGCGGGTTACGCTCGAGTGGAGGAGATCTCGATTCTCGCTGATCGTGGCGGGCTATACACCTTTTATGGGCGTGTGACGTATTTGAATCTGCGCACGAACCTGATGGCAGTCACCAATTCGAGCGACGACAAGAATTACGAGATCAACATTGAGCCTTCGCAAATAACGTTAGCGAAGCGCCTCCACGAAGGTGACATGGTTAACGTCTCGGCCGAATTTGACGGAATACACTACGCGGCTCGCAGCATTTCCATGGAAAAAGCTTCTTCTGAAAAAATCGAGCCCGGGCCTGAACGGTAGGCTACTGAAGAGAGATTTTCCTGAACCATGAACACGATGTAATTCACAGAGGCCTGCAGGATTTGGGTACCGGTGCCGGCTTCCTGGCTACCAGGAGTCGTCAGTCCCTGACATCCGAAGAGACAAAAAGCAATCCCAACATCGGCAGAGCCCACTTCTCCGGCCCGGAAACTGTTCTCATTTCCACTCTCCTCTTGCTTAACCTGGGGTGCCTGAGGTGAAGGCGGGCGGGCAAGCGTTCGCTGCAAAATCTTGCACATTATGTGCAAGTCACTGAAGTTCAAGCCGAACCGATCGTCTGGACAATTGCTTATCCACACGGTTTTCACAGTTCGCCCCATTTTCTCCGTTGCTGATAACGGGATTGAGAGGATATACTCGCGCCAATTTTTCAAGTCCATGCGTACGAGAGGAAGCTTTCTGGCTGTGCCGGCTAGGAGAGCTGCTTGAGGGCGGTGGTCGCCATAGGCGGCACGTAGGCTGACTCAGACTTGGGCTTGAAGCGAGATCCCCATCCGAAGCTCGCTTCGCGTCGGTATGTGGATCCTCAGATAGCTTGCATTTGGCAGCTTGGGCTGAGTGCCGGTGTGTAGAGGCCACGGTTCTCCCTTCTCATCGCGGCAGGGAATTGCGCACGTTAAACCTGCTGCGAGGCTTGTCCCGAAGCCCTGGAACTCACCGCTTGATCGGCCGCAAGAAGTAGCTCTTCTGCCGTGAGCCAATGAAAGCCACGTCCAGCTACAGGTGTGCTCGTTTTCACCTGGCGATGATGGCTGCAAGCTAGGCGGACCTCAAGAAGGCGCCCTCCCGCCTCCGCGAGGACCAACGTGCGTCGGTACAAAATTCTCATCCTCTTTGTGTGTATTCCCTTACTGCCGATTTTCAGCTTCGCCGGAAACCTGGTAATCACGCCCACTACTACCCTTTATTGGGAAACCAACAGCAACACCAGTGCCGCTCCCGGTTTCACCAGCCAATCGAACGGAAATTTGGGAGGCGCAAATGTCAGCAAAGCGGATGTCCACTCCCTGCTCTATGCGGGAGCTAGCACCAAAGTCTACGCCCACTTGCTGCTGTGGTTCGGAGGATCGAATCACATGAACGTAGGCTACGACTCAGCCGATCCTGCGCAGGTGAAACGCCAAATCCAGGACATGATAGGACGCGGAATTGATGGTGTGATCATTGACTGGTATGGCCCAGGGAATTCAATTGACCAAGCCACGCGCGCGGTAATGGTGGAAGCCGAGGCCCATCCTGGCTTCACGTTCGCCATTATGGTGGACCAGGGAGCGATCCGCTGGTTTCCTTGTGCGGGTTGCAATCCTGAGCAGTCTTTCATCAGTGACCTTCGCTATGTGGAGCAAAACTATTTTCCATCCCCAGCTTACCTGCGAGTGAGTGGCAAGCCGGTGGTTGCAGACTTCGGGATTGCTGACTCCTACAGCATCAACTGGGATTCGGTCAATGCGAGTCTCGACGTCAAGCCCATGTTCATCTTCCAAAATGCTGGCGGCTTTAGCCACGAGCTTAGTGGCGGAGCGTATGCATGGGTTATTCCGACCACTAGTGACTATGGCTTGGGATACCTCAACAATTTTTATCTAGCGGGAAATTCGGCGGCGAATAGCGAAACCGTGGGAGGAACGTACAAGGGGTTTAACGACACTCTGGCCGCCTGGGGCTCGAATCGCGTCATGCAGCAGCAGTGTGGCAAGACATGGTTACAAACTTTTGACGAGGTCAACAGTCTTTACAGTACTAATCGTCAGCTTCCTGCTTTGCAGCTGGTGACCTGGAATGACTACGAAGAGGCCACGGAAATCGAAACTGGAATCGACAACTGCCTGACGGTTGCAGCTGATCTGCAGGGAAATACCCTCTCCTGGAACGTTTCTGGCGATGAGAGCACCGTGTTTTTCTATAAGGTCTACATCAGCAATGACGGGCAGAATCTGATGCAGCTCGATGGGGTGCCGGTGCAGCAGCACTCTCTGGACCTGTGTAAGTATTCTCCTTCCACGGGCAACTACACGCTTTATGTTCAGGCCGTAGGCAAGCCCAGCATCAGAAATCAGATCTCACGTGCCTTGCCATACGCTGCAGAATGTGGCGAGACTTCGGCTGGCGGGGGAGCGACTGGTGGCGGCGGCAATCCAGCTCCTACTGGTGATGGGGGAACAACAACCAGCGGGCCAGCGCCAAGTGGAGGGACGACCGGAACAGGTAGTGGAACGACTTCAGTGGCAGCTCCGGTCGCGCAGGGTTTGGATATGACTGTGTCGGCCGGAGCCATCTCTGTTGCGCGCGGACAATCGGCAAGCGTCACCATTACCGTAAGTCCAAAGGTGCTACCGTTTAATGATCCAGTATCGCTGTCATGCTCCGGTTTGCCACAAGGAGCATCGTGCGCGTTTTCTCCCCAGGCGGTCACTCCAGGCAACGACAAGGGCGCTGCCACACTGACGATTTCCACTGCGAGCATGACAGCCTGGAACTCGCGAACCGGCGGGCCGAACTCGAACCGACAGCGTTCGCTGCCCCTGTACACGAGTTTTCTCCTGAGCGCGTCCGGACTGGTACTAGCAGGGGATGGTAAAAGAAACTGTGCGCCTAAGGTGGCTGCCTCGGGATTGGTTCTGTTATTGGGGTTCCTGCTCGGCTCCTGCGGGGGCCAGAGTGCTCAGCAGAGCACCATCATTCAAAGTGATACGGCCAATTACACCGTTACCATTAGCGGGAACTCCGGCCAGATCCAAGGGTCGACTACCACCATGCTCACCATCCATTAAGGCGAGGCTTCTGCCGGCTCGTAGCAGTTGTGGCGAGCTGGCACGAGCAATTAGACCGCGTTTGGCGATGGTCCTGCCAATCCAAGCCCGGGCTGGAAACCATCGCGGGAGACGCCTGAGCCTCACCAGCGATTCTTGATTCTTCATTTCTTGTTCGACCTGGAAGGAATGCAGGTAGCTGAAAATCACTTGTGGCATGGTCATGTGCAGCGCCACGCGGAAGTTCTGCATTGCCATTCGGCGTTGCATTTCTGGAGACTGGATCAACGTGGCCAACCGATTTGCCAGATCGTGTGAATTTCCCAGCTCATAGAATTCGATAGCCATTCCCTCTTCCTCCGACATCTCGCGGAAGTCCCTCAGATCGGCAGAAATGATGGGAACTCCGTAAGCGCTCGCCAGGTGAGCCACGCCGCTCGCTCCGGCTGATGAGGAGTAGGGAAGCACCAGCACCGTCGATTGTTTGTACAGACTGGGGATATCTTCCTCGGAAACGTACCCAGTGAACTCCACCGTGGGATCATCTTGAAATTGCTGCGCCACGGAAGCTATGTATCCGGGGGTTCGCGGATGATCGCCGCCCGCGATGATCAGCTTCACGTTGGGCACCATTGTTTTCAATAATCGGAACGCCTCGATGAGATGTTCGACACGCTTGTAGGTACCCCATTTTCCGAATGCCAGGACACGATGAATTGGATTGCCCCGTTGAGAATAGTCCGGGAACTCCGGAATGGGGCATAAGATTCCGTGAGCGCGAAGTTTAGTATGCGAGCCTCCGTATCTTGTCCGCAGCAGCCGACGATAGGCAGGCATCAAGACGGAAACGGAATTTGCCGCCAGCAACATTTGGGTCACAACTGCGCCCCCCAATCGATAAATCCGAGGAAAGCGCACGCCGGCGTCAGCCAGATCGATGGTGTCCATAAGGTGGTGGAGAGTGATATGGGTCCAATAACCGGCCATGCGCGCAAGCGCGGGTGTGATCAACCCGAGGAATGCCGCCAGAGGGTTGTGACCAAAAGTTGTAAACAGAAGATTGAACCAGACGACGTCCGGATTGACCTCGCGGATGCTGCGTAGCAATTTTACAGGGCTGAGCGGGTCGTCGAAAGACCAGCAGCGGATCACGGAGAATCCATCCAGTTCCGGTTGAGGCGCAGGTAATTGGTCAGCGAGAATCGTGACGCTGAGCAGTGGATTCTGTTGTAGTTCGTGAGCGATGTGGAAACCGTACTCGTTCAGCCCGCCGCGGCTCGGCGGAAATGTGCTGACTAGGCAGATTCTCATCCTGTAACCCTGGTGTCCGAATCTTCGATGGGAAAGATGCTCTGGATGTTGGCTCAACACAATGAGATAAGGGAAACGAGCAGTGGCGGACTCCTGTTTACGGGCGCAAGGTTGACTGGGAACACAGCTCCTGACGTCTTAAATCGGAATCGGTAAGCATCTGCATGATCTGGTCTTGCGCTTCATCGACTCCCGATGCGCGAATTACCTTCATATTCTCCAGCGATAGAGCCATTTCGAGAAAGCATTGCCGGTTTTCGCACAAGAACTTCACCGGATATTCTGGTTTCCGCTGCTGCGCAAGGGAAGGTTCAACGTCCAAAAGGTAAGCTACATCGGGAGCGGGCACAATGCGGTTCACGAATTGCAGGTACAGCCGTGCCACGTGGCTGCGAAGGGGGAGATTGGCGAGTTCATCGTAGATGTAGCGATCAAATATCAGGACGTCAATGTCCGCTGCCTGCAAGCGACGAACGATCCAGCACAGGTGTAGAGCATCGAGGAGGTACAGCCAGTGGCGGCTGAGCGTCAAATACCATGCCCTGAGGTTCTTGTCTCTGCGCTCGACAGGCAGCCCAGGAGCGCCCACTCCTTTTTCGCTGCCAAAGAGTCGATGAGTGATGCCCTCGCGGAAGCGTGACAGCACTGCCACATCATCCCAGAAGCTCAGTTTGCAAATCCGAAATCCTGCCTGCGACAAGCGGGAATGAAGTTGCTGAATCTGCGTAGTCTTCCCCGCGCCGTCAATCCCAGAGAAGCTGAGGAGCATCAGCCTTCGCCAGCCGTCGTGTTGATTCGCAGAGTGCGGAGCCTTCTTCACTGGAACTCCTCGTCTGTAAAGAGAGCTGAGAGGATGCCACGATGCGCCTAGGCTGCACATTCGCGTCTGTTTAACCCCCGGTTAACGAGCACCCGGGGGTTTGCTGGACGTTCCTTTGGAAAGGGCCATGACCGTACCTAGCGCAACTCCGCCCGCTGCAACAGCTCCAACCTTAATCCAAAAGGAACGGGTTTGACGCTGTTTGGCCGGGGCGATAGCGTTTCCCGCCGGTCGCGATCCCGCGTTACCCTTCATGCCCAGGCCTTCGGCGGCGGCTGTGCCCATAGGTGTTTGTTCCCTCTCTGACTGCGTAGCCGGCTGGTTTTGACTGTTGCTTGCCGGACTGGCAGCGCTGGGGCTATCAGGCAGGTTCTCCGACGCTGGCTTTTGACTTTGACTTGAGGAGTAGGTTCCTTCCCCCTGTGGCTGAGCAGTAGATGACTGACCCGCGGCGGCTTGGCTCTGGTTGTCGGTGGCCATTTGCTGGTCGGCTGCAGCTATAGACGGGGCGGCCAAAATCAGTATCAAACCGAATGCCAGTGAGCGCATGACTGAATGCTGGATATTCATGAAACCCTCAACTGCGGAACCAGGTTTTCGGCTGGTAACTTTTCAGCCTGCATTGACTCCCCGCACAAGGTTCCTTCTGCTAATCCCGATGTGGTCTCGTATTCTGGCTCAGAGCAGCCGAAGCTCCGTACTGCGTCGGTGGTAGTAGGAAAGGTCTCAAAGAGTCGATCGACACGAGTCAGCTCAAGCACCACTTCCGCTTGCGGCGACAGAGATGCCAGTTTCAGGTCCCCATCCCGCTTCATGACTGTTTTCAAACACCGCAGGAGCATATCCAACCCAGCGGTATCAATCTGGCGGACGTGCGTGAAATCAAATATCAGCCGAGGCCGATCAGCCTTTAAGAAGGGAAGAATCTCCCGCATGAGGATCTGAGCTTGCTTCAGATTGAGTACTTCCGGCATGGGCGTAACCACAACTGCAGTGCGAGCCCTCATATTCCCCCCAGGTTCGATTCGTGACAGCTACCCGCGATGACGCTCGAGCGCATTCTAAAGATGCGATTCTTCAACTTCTGGTTGACCGAGCCGATGAAATCTGCGGGGAACGCCGCCAGAAAGACCTTGCTGTATTCATCATCCGGGTGGAAAGCGGCTGCCGGGCAATATCCAGCAACGCCGGGTCATCGATTTGCATTTCCAATTGACGATCAACTTGCATAAAGAGCCTTCCTGCCACCACGGCATGGGCCACGCTTAACCCTACGCCGAGATAGGTCCCAGGAAGCACACTGGCATCTTCGATCGAAGTACCGAAATCGATTTCGCAATTTCGTTCCACAGCAGCCGAGCGCGTGAGCAAGACGTCGGCTCGCAATTTTGTGTTGGAGCCCACGTACGCGGGGGACAGGAGCCGAGCCCGAGGGTCGATACGGGCTCCCCGCGCGATCCAGATTCCTTCCCTAACCTCGTCTCCTTGAGGCTGAAGTTCGCAGCGTCCTTGCAGAGCATCACGTGCCAATTCCCGGAGGGCGCAGGCATTCGCCAAACGTTTGACGTAGCCGGTGACCGGGAAGAGTTCAGGCGAATTGGAAAATTTGGAAGAAATCGCTTTTTCTCTAGTCTGCCGTGCGTCCAGCAGGACCATTGGCAGTCCGCCATGTTGATCGCAGACTCCGGTTACGGCGCTCTGCCGTTCGCGGCGGAACTCGAGCCATTCCTGTAAGTCAAATTCGACATACGCATTCACGAGGAATAGAACTACAAACTCGATGCCGCCCCGAACATACTCCAATAGCTGTGGCTTCCATGCTTCCGTAGTGGGACTTTCGAACACTTCCCGGATGGTCCGCGCATGTACGGGGAAGTCTTCTCCAGTGGCCGCGACAAGGGAAATGGAATTAACTCGGGACTGCCGCAGCCGTTCCTCTGTCCTCATGAGAACGCTCCGGCCCAGCACATCACATTGCGCATAGCAAACAGCGCCTGATGCCAAAGCGTCGCGTGCGTATCCTGTGGTATCGGCTCCTGACACCAATGGCGCGCCGCTGATAAGGATGGCAGCTAGATCCACATCAAGCCCCAGGTCGTAGTCCAGATCTACACATACAGAGCCTACAATCGGCTCTCTGCTAATCGCGATGTGGCGGCGTCGAGCGCGAACAGAGGCGAGTCATTGGCATCCTTCTCTTTCTCTTTGAAGGGCCACTTGCCGGCGGACCGCAGGCGCGCGAGAGACGCCGCCAGAGCCCGCTCGGTGATAGGCCGAATTCTTCTACCGATCCGGGGCTTCCTGCTGCTTTCGGTTTCCCTGGACCCTCCGAGCAGTTCGCGCATGCGAAGCTTTGCCTTGTGCAATTGAGACTTAGAGTTTCCAACCGAGCACTTGAGGATGCGAGCGATTTCCTGGTGCTCGTATCCGTGAATCTCGTGTAAGAGAAATATGGTGCGGTAACCGGCCGGCAGTTTCTGGATAGCGCGTGCCAGGGCTAAACGATCCACGCACGAACTCAGCCGTTTGTCCTGAGTTCCGTACTCACGCGCGACCTGTGGCGCCTCCTGATTGGAAGATTCGTCAAGCGAAACCTGCCGCAATCCTTTTTTCCGGAAGTGCATGAGCACGGTATTGACCGCCACGCGATAAAGCCACGTAGAAAGTGCGGAATCACCGCGGAATGTGGATAGCTTCCGGAAAACCTGCATGAAAGCATCCTGGGCAAGATCCTCGGCCTCCGCGGTGTTGTGCGTCATGCGCAAGCACAACGAATAGACCCGGGATTTGTGAAGGTGAAAGAGCGTAGCAAAAGCGTCCGCATCTCCCTTTTGAGCTCTTTGCACAAGCTGGATATCCGATTCGAATTGAGTGGCGGCACTTCCGTCGTCGGTCATCGGGGTCGCATTGACTTCTAACGTGCTCACTGGCATCTCCTTTCAACGCGCCTTGCGATTCGCGCACCAATTGAAGCTGCGGTACGTTTGGCACCGATGAGCGTAAGTAAGGAGGCGAGCATCGTCCATAAGGTGCAGCCCGTAGTTCATTTCAGGAGTTGCTGTACCGGAGTAGGGGAGGTCAGGCTTCTAACTCGCACGAACGAAAAAAGATGTGCAAAAAATGTGTCCGGCTCTTCGCGCCTAATTTGACATCACCCGTTTCGCAGCGGGTAAGCCCTAGGTGCAATGGTAACCACGCCAAACACAGAGAGTGAGCCTACAGTAATTCCGTCTTCACGCTACACGCCTATCTGGATTGGCTCGCATGCGAGGGATGACTATGGTGAAAAAAGTGTATGGAGATCGTTTTCCGAGTACGAGCGATATTCATCTGGCGACGGCAAGATTGATCATGGGGCGTACAAACAACAAATCTGGCGGCAAGAATTTGGCGGACTTGCGCGGCGGCTGTAAGCAACATGCGCTACAGAGATTATCCAGATTAGGTACAGGCTTAGCGGGATTGTGCGGCTCTTCGTACGACTCCTATCCTTGCGCAACCACAAGTTGCCTTCAGATACCCACCACCCGGGCAGGTGCTGGCTCTCTTGAGGAGCCGGCTCCTGCCTCCCGCCCTTTCCACAAACCTCGAGCAAACACATTGGATGAATGCTGCTAAGCAGATTTCGAGCTTCAGATAAGACCACAAAAGCATAGGAGAACTACGGTGAAATCAGGTTCTTTACGTGAACTTTACGTCGACCAACTGCGCGATCTTTATGACGCGGAAAAACAGCTGGTCAAAGCCCTGCCTAAACTTGCCGATGCAGCCTCTTCCGATGAACTGCGCAGTGCATTGGAAGAACACTTACAGATTACCAAGCAGCAAGTGGAACGCCTGGAGCAGATCTTCGAAAAAATGGGCGAGAAGTCCAAATCGAAAGAAATGCGACGGAATGGAAGGCCTGATTGAGGAGGGCAGCAAGGAGATGAAGCGCTACTCTTCGCCCAATGTTCGCGATGCAGCCATCATCGCTTCCGCTCAACGCGTCGAACACTATGAGATCGCGGGTTATGGTTGTGTGCGTACATTCGCCAGCTTGATGGGAGAATCGGAGGCCGCGAGCCTGCTCGAACAAACCCTGAATGAGGTGTCCTAACCACGACTTGATCTGACATTTCCGATAGACTGCGCCGAGCGGCGCAAGAGAGGAGATGTCATGAGCACCGATCAGAAGATCATCAAGAACAAAGTGGGGTTGTTAAAGCTGGCCCTCTGAACCGGCAGCGTAATTGACACTACTTGCATTCGGTCCGGGGCCGCTGAATGCGGCCCCTTGCCTCAACCCAACCTACAGCTTTATTCCTTCTTACTCCTTGCTGACCGCAGCGCTTTTTCCTTGGCTGCCGTCTCCGCTCAGATCCAGGGGCGGGGACACGTGAACGATATTGTTCCGGATGGCGTAAAGCACCAGCTCGCTGACCGAGTGCAGCTGCAATTTCCGCATGATGTTGGAACGGTGAGTTTCAGCGGTCTTTACGCTGAGGTCGAGCGTGACCGCAACCTCCTTGGAACTCTTCCCCTCCGCCAGTAATTGCACAATCTGCCGTTCTCGTGGTGTCAAGGTGTTGCGGCTGGGAGGAGGGACCTCCTCAGGAGAGCCACCTTTCAGGTAAGCTTCGAGCACCATGCCTGCAACTCTGGAAGTGAAGTAGGTCTTGTCACGACGCAAGGCCTCCACAGCGACAACGAGATCGCGAGCGGCATCAGACTTGAGCAGAAAACCGCGGGCCCCAGCATCGAGGACTTCTCGCACGACCTGGTCCGAATCGTGCAGGGTGAGGATCAGGACCTTGGTTTTGGGATCGTTCTTCAAGACTTGCCGGGTCGCTTCCAAACCGTTGAGGTTCGGCATTCCAATATCGAGGATGACCACATCCGGTTTAAGAGATGCGGTCTTCTCGACAGCTTCAAGTCCATCGGAAGCTTCGCCACACACTTCCCAATCCGGTTGCCCTTGAAGAAGCGAAGCAAGACCACGTCGTACTACTTCATGATCATCGGCAATCAAGATTCGAAACGCCATCCACGTTCCTCCAGGAACTCAGCAGGGTTGTGCACGCTTAATTCATGCATAAGCACTGACCTGCGTCGATCAATGTGCTTCATCACATACGATGCTTTTAAATGACGGCTGCATCGAGGTTGCCAAAAGCGAAGTCCCTGATACTGGGTAGGTTTAAGAGCAGCGCAGAATGTGAGTTGGTGTAATTTTTACGCGTACCCGTTACGGAAAGTCAGGCGTCAAACTACAGGCCACCTCTTAGCTGCACCTACCGCAATGTGCTCCACACTACCGAGCGATCAAAATTAAACCTATCCGAACGCCGCCACCAATACCCTGGGTACTGTATCTCCCGCGTAAAGATTCATGCTCATAGTTGAGACGCATTGGAAGCCGGCCAGCGGCATCTATAAGCGTTAGAGAACTGGAGGCGCCTGACGGTCACATTTATGTCCAAATTAAGCGAAGTTGCCGTACTTCACCCGGGCACAGCCGCAGAGCTGATCCCCGAGCACCCGACCCTGGCAAACCTCCGCCGAGCTGCCGCTACCTGCAAAGCCTGCGAGCTCTGGAAAATGGCGACGCAGACCGTCTTTGGCGAGGGAAGCCCACATGCGAAGGTAATGTTTGTGGGAGAGCAGCCTGGAGACCGCGAGGATCTCGCGGGCAAGCCGTTTGTCGGGCCAGCGGGGCGGCTGCTGGATCAAGCACTGAGCTCAGCCGGAATTGATCGTAAGGACGTCTACGTTACCAACGTGGTGAAACATTTTCATTGGCAGTTGGATGCGCGTGGGAAACGCAGAATTCATAAAAAGCCGCGTTCCTTCCACGTAACCGCTTGCCGTCCGTGGCTAAATGCGGAGCTTGCTGTGGTGAGGCCTCACGTGCTGGTGGTCTTAGGAGCTACAGCAGCTCAGACCCTGTTGGGGCGCAGCTTCAGTGTCTTGCGAATGCGAGGCCAGGCGGTGCCCTCCGACTTGGCTCCGAAGGTGGTTGCAACAGTCCATCCTTCCTCGATCCTGCGCGCGCCTGACTCTGCTGCGCGGGACCGCGAACTGCGACTCTTCATCGGAGATCTCAAGAACGTTGCAGAACTGATCAAAGCAGTCGAAGGACTGGGATCGGGGAAAAGCCTTAGGCGCGCTGGTTAGCGAGGCAATGGCGGCAATCCTTGTCCTCCCCTAACCCATTGAGCACATAGGCCCGGCTTGCGGGAGTGTGCATCTATTACCTTCTTAATCCACTAATTACATATGGATTGTTTCCAAGCTCGCTACGCCAAGTCCCCGATGTAGCCCGCCACTTAGAACCGCTAGCGTTAAGAGCATGGAAACGGTGCATGCCAGAGTTCTTCGTTGCTGTGTAAAAGCCGCCCTAATCGCAGTCACTGCCATCCTGACATGCGGTCTCCCAACTTATCTCACCGGGAGCCTTTGGGCAGCTGCCAATCAGGCACCCATGGGTCGTTGGAGGCTCTTCCAGGTTGGGATTGCGTCCTGGTACGGTCGGCAATTTCAAGGCAGACTCACGGCCAGCGGAGAAGTGTTCAACATGTACGAATACACGGCGGCGCATCCGTCACTGCCGCTAGGCACCCATGTCCGAGTTACCAATCTGGCTAATCATAGGTCGGTAGTCGTCCGCGTCAATGACCGCGGGCCAGTCGTCGATGGCAGAATCATCGATCTTTCCTACGCGGCAGCCCGGGCTCTAGACCTGGAAACTAAGGGCATTCAACGCGTGAGGTTGGACGTGATTGGCCCAGTAACTATGGCAAGGGCTGCGCGGGTTACTCGGCTGCCATGAACGGCGTGCCTTATAGAAATTTATTCAGTTTTAGAAACCAAAGGAGACCACCATCTCGCAATGGTCGTCTCCTTTTTCTGGCGCCATAGAAACCTATGTTGTGGCCGCGCTTCCTCTCAAATACCGGCTAAACCACAGGCCTGCGTCCTTGAACCAGTTGGAGGATCAGCACCACCACCGCGATCAGCAGCAGGATGTGAATAAAGCCTCCAAAGGTATATGAGCTCACTAGCCCTAACAGCCACAGAATCAATAGAATCACAAAGATTGTCCAAAGCATCGCCGAACTCCTTTCGCGTGGACTTGCGGCCTGCCAGGGAGGCGCTCGCCATGATCGCGGCTATCTCACGATCGCTGGCACCTGGAGAATCGCACCGCCGTCAGACTAAAGTCGCTCAGCGGACGCGTCGATCAGGTAAACCATCTATAGAAAAAGGAAGGCAGCTGTAGGATTGTGGCCACGAATGGGCGATAGCAAGGCGTAAATTGGACATCTTAGAACCCCAGTGGCGGCGCAGGTTTTTATCGTTTCCCTGCCTTGGGCTCGGCTGAAGGCGAACGATGTCAGGCCGAGCCACGCCATGGATGGCAATGAGCAATCAGGATTAGACGAAGATCGACAACAATTGCGAAAGGTCGAACAGGCGTTTGACCGTGAGGCAGAAGTGCCCCGGTTAGTCGAAGTCAACCTTCGTGAATCCCAACCCCGTGAGAACTCCGGTCAATGCAGTCTGAGCATTCTGGCGAGCAATATTAAGAATGCCGTCGTCTAGCGCAGACTCCAGAAGTCGACGCTCCGCGCTCTGACGAACTTCCGTTTCAAGATTTGGGTCCACGGCCACGAACAGGCCGGTTTCCCGTGAGTAAACGCGCGTACTTTGATTATCGAGGCGAGTCAGAAGTACTCGTGATTCAGGTAGGTGTAGCCGCACCTCCTTTCCATGCACCGAAACATCTGCCGCCTGCAATTGGCTGAAATCCACTCCGGCGATAACTTCACCATGCGCCACCAGCAGCAGGCGATCGCCTACCATAAAATCGGGCAGCAATTTGCCCTCCCGCTGGCCGGATACGATCTTTTCCATGTTGTAGCTGACTGTTTCCAACCGTTTCAATTGCTGAATGCGATTAACAACGGCTGGCTGACTCAGGTCGATCTGGCTGGTTCTTGCGATAGCCGCGGACCACAAGTGCTCCCAGGCTGTAGCTTGTTTATTGTGAACGGCGAGCACTAGCAGAGCGCCGAGGGCCGCCGACAGTAGTCCCGTAACCACAAGGACACCCACAGGACGGGACGAAGTTGGTGGAGGAGGTTGATCCGTTTCAGCCGGCATGGTGAATATTCTAGCCGCTTTCCTGACTGATCGATTCTGGCTGGGACAGGCTCGCAGGGCAGCTATACTCATCTGCATTTATGTCGGGGAAAAAAGCAGCCCTGGCGTTGCTAATCCTGACAGCGATTGTGACGGCGGCAGCTTTACTCTTGCCTAGGCTCCCGCAGCCGCAAAGCTATCACGATTTTGCCGATCAAAGATCATGGCTGGGAGTCCCCAATTTTGGCAATGTGATCTCGAACATCGCCTTCGCAATAATAGGGTTGTTCGGTCTGAAGCTCATTTTTGGGAGTGTTCGTCCAGGCGAACCGAGAGTATTCGTTGATTCGCGCGAGAAATGGCCATACGCCGTCATGTGCTTCGGGTTGTTCCTTACTGCCTTTGGGTCGGCTTACTACCATCTGGCTCCGGACAACACGCGGCTGGTATGGGATCGGTTGCCAATGACTATCGTTTTTGCGGCGTTAGTCGCGGCATTAATCGCCGAGAGGATCAGTTTGGCGGCCGGATTGTGGCTCCTACCTGTGCTCCTGGCGATCGGAGGGTGGAGCGTGTTTCAGTGGTGGCAGAGTGAGTTGCGCGGGGCTGGCGACCTGCGCTTTTATGTCGCCGTGCAAGCCTATGCCGTGCTTGTAGTCCTGCTAATGCTTGTTGTACCAGGGCACTATACTCGTAGATACGATTTTGGATTCGCTGTGGGGTTCTATTTACTGGCAAAAATACTAGAGACCTTTGACAGGCAGGTTTTTGTCGTCCGTCATATCGTGAGTGGACACACGCTTAAACATCTAGCTGCAGCCGCAGGAGGCTGGTGGATACTTAGAATGATCAGCTTGAGAAGGCCGATCTTGGTCAACATTAATGATGCCCCAACACGGGATGCGGCTCATAAAGCTCAGACAGTGCCTTAACTTCGGCTTCGTCCAACCTGAGACTCAGCCCCTGGACTAGATCTTCCAGCTGTGACAGCTTGCTCGCTCCAATGATTGGCGCGGTCACGCCTGGCTGTTGCAACAACCAGGCGAGCGCAATCTGCGCGTTGGACACTCCACGTCGGGAGGCGATTTCCGTTACTCGCTCGACGATCTTGAAATCGCTGTCCCGGTAGTACAACTTGTGAGCGTAGTCGTCCGTCTTGGCTCGTTGCGTGTCACCGAAGTCTTCGCGGTTGCGATTGCCCATGACGAAGCCACGGGCTAAAGGACTCCAGGGAAGCACCGCGATACCTTCTGCGCGGCAGAACGGAATCATCTCGCGCTCTTCTTCACGATAGACCAGGTTGTAGTGGTTCTGCATGCTCACAAAGCGTGGACCTCCGAGCCGCTCGGCAGTGTAGATTATCCGCGCAAACTGCCAGGCGTACATCGAGGATGCTCCCAGGTAGAGCGCTTTTCCGGCGCGCAGAACGTCATTGAGCGCTTCCAGAGTTTCGTCGATGGGGGTATCGGGATCGAAGCGGTGAATCTGATAGAGATCAACATAGTCCATGTTCAGCCGGCGCAGGCTGGCTTCAATCGAGAGCACGATGTGCTTGCGCGAGAGGCCTTTCTGATTGGGATCCTCTCCCATGGGGAAGAAGACCTTGGTGGCCACGACCACCTTCTCGCGGCCTACGCCAGAGTCTTTCAAGGCGCGTCCGAGTACGGCCTCGCTTTCACCCAACGAGTACATGTCTGCTGTGTCGAAAAAGTTGATTCCCAGTTCCAGCGCGCGCTGAATGAAGGGCCGGCTGTCGGCTTCATTCAGCACCCAGGGACGCCACTTCGAGCTTCCATACGTCATCATCCCAAGGGCAAGGCGCGATACTTTCAGACCAGCACTGCCCAGATTTACGTATTCCACGCGGCGAACCTCCGGGCGAACTGGCTATTTGACACTCAGATGGTGTGCGCGGGAAGAGGAATCAAGGTTTACGGAAGCAATATTCATTCCGGGGCCGCGGAAACTCGCGGATCTGCTGAATGCTGATTGCTGAATGCTTTCTTCCGACTGCCGGGCCACTGTCGGCCCGGCATTCGGAACCGGATCAGGATTTATTTTCCCTCATGTTGAGCTGGTTTGGAATCGTGCGACGGAGGAGAAGCGTGGTGCTGCTCCGCCGGAGCACTGTGCGGCGCTGGCGAGCTTGTGTTGTGCTGCGCTGGCGGAGCGGGCGCACTGTGGTCTACATGAGGCGTTGGTCGATCCATGGAGACGTTCGTGCGCGTTGCTCCCTGGTTCGGACGCGAAGGGCCGTTATTGCCGTTGTTCTTTGGAACATTGGCCGCAGGCTGAGACGAATTGCCGCGAGTATCCGCCCGATCCATGCTCCGCTCCGGAGGCCGAGGCGCCGAGCGAATTTGGGCGCTCGCCGGCGGAGCAGGCGCAGATTTATTGCGCCGCGTGTCGTCATTTTTCGGGCTGGGCGCGGGCTGGCTCGCGTTATGGCTCACGGTATTGTCCGGAGTGTCCATACCACGGCCGAAGCCTCGTTCGGGCGGACGCGGAATTGTGTGTCCATTACCGCCATTGGCGGCGGGTTGCGGCGGGGGGCTGTTGCCGCGGGCCGAGTCGTCGTTCCGAGAGGGATTGGAAGCAGCCTGCCCAGCACTGTTCCCGTTATTTCCGTTATGCCCGTTATTGCCAGCCGACTGGCCTTGCCGGTCCGTATCGCGGTCCGGAGGATGTGGAGTGTTGTGTTCATTACCGGCGTTCATCGGACGTTGCGATGAGTTGTTATCACCGCGAGCGTCGTCGTTCCGAGAGGGACTGGAAGCAGGATGGTCCGCGTTGTTCCCGTTATTTCCGTTATGCCCGTTGTTGCCAGCCGACTGGTCTGGCCGGTCGGTATCGTGGTCCGGAGGATGTGGGGTGTTGTGTTCATTACCGGCGTTCACCGGACGTTGCGATGAGTTGTTATCACCGCGAGCGTCGTCGTTCCGAGAGGGACTGGAAGCAGGATGGTCCGCGTTGTTCCCGTTATTTCCGTTATGCCTGTTGTTGCCAGCCGACTGGTCTGGCCGGTCGGTATCGTGGTCCGGAGGATGCGGATATCTGCGTCCATGATCAGGATCGGTCGCCTGCTGCTCACGACCCTCGTTTGTTTTTGTGGGGTGTGGCATTGAAGCCGAAGGATTAGCGTTGTTCTTTCCCGACGGATTTTCGGCGGAATCTCCAGTGTGAGGATTTTCGTTATCTCGCCGAAATGGCGGAGCATTGTTCGCATTTGCCGGCTCGGACTGCCGCCCTGGAGCATGCCCGGCGGGTTCGTTGCGATCTGGATTGCCGAAGTGCCCGCCTTGACCTCTGTCCTTGTCTCGATCTCTGTCGCCATCCCGGTCCTTTTCAATTTCCCGGAACGGAGCTGGCCGCGGCGGAGGAGCAATGCGTGACACTACTGGCCGCGAAATCACGTGAGCTGGCGGCGCTGCTGAAGGTGCGCCCGCATGCATCCCCAGCACGCTGTGCCTGGAGGGATCCACGCCGGGTCCCGCCATCACCGAGGCCCCAGAGTACTCTCTGGCGTCCACGTGCACGATGGACCTGGCGACCGGTTGCGAGTTCTCCATAACCTGACGATGCACCACGGTTACGCCGTCAGGCACGCCCTGGTTGACGTACTTGATGTGGGCAATATTCGTCGTGTTGTTGTAGTAGTTGTTGGTGACGTAAGTGATGTTGGTTATGTGCGTGTTCGCGACGTTTACGTTGTGGAAGTAATCGCGGCTGCAATGATAGTAGGGAATGTAGGGTTCACCGTAGCCGAGCGGAAACCATCCCACGCCAGCGCCCACTCCGACCGAAACTCCAACTCCCCAGTGCTCGCCGCCTACCCACGCGACCAGCGCAGGAGCGTACACCGGGCGTACCGCAACCGGCCCAGGTACCCATCCCCAATATCCGCTGTTGTAGATCCATCGGCCATAGTGGAAGGGGGCGTAACCCCAAGGCGCGTCATCCACCCAAGTCCAGCCCCAGGGCGCAACAAAAATCCAGTGTCCGTAACGATAGGGCGCCCAGCCAGCGACAACCGCCGTTGGTACCCATACTGGACCGTAGGGGGGAATAGTTCGCCAATAGCCGTAGTCATCCAGATCGTCGGCTCCCGGAACACCGGGCGAGACGTAGTGTGCGGAGACAGATTTGTCTTCGCGATCATCGCGGACACGGCACCAATCGTCAAAGCCGTCGAAGCCTGGCGCAGAGACAAGCTGGTGCGCCATCGACTTACCGCTCATAAACCGCGCTTGCTCATGAGAACGAACTCGCACGACCGGGCCATCGCCGGTGGCATCGCCCTCACCTTTGAATACGGTTACATTCGTAGTGTCGCCATTAGAATCCACGTCAAAGCGATATACACCGGTTTTGCGAATCGTGAACGCAAGGTTGGGCGTGTCGACCTCATAGATCTCGCCGCTGTATAGGCGCCGAATGCGCAGATTCAGCGTGCCCTGATCGAGTTCCACCTGCACGGTATTGTCGGTAAGGTTGGATAAGGTGAGACTGGTTTCGGCGTTCATGCGTATAGCGGCCGTGCCCAGGTGAAGCTCGGCGCGGGAATCCTTGTCTGTCCAAACGCGGTCGGCGGCTGCTATTGGCCGATTGATGCTGGCGGCAACCCAGTCGTTCACACCGCCGGGTTGTACCGAGACCTGCCCAGTGACGTATTGCAAACGGACCGCTCGCGATGGCGGGTCCTCCGCAAACGTCGACGCAACCAATACCACTGACAGAAACACCGCGATTCTGATCGTAAACAGTCGCATGGTCTTCATATGCTGCAGCCCTCCTGACGACCCGTTCACCTTGTCCGCCATACCGCAGTTTTGATCGGCACTCTGTGCCGGGTCCTGCGCTTTCTGCTACCACCTGTGAGAACCCGTCGCCTGGAAGACCGTTGCGAGGAATCTAGGTGCTTCCGCCCCAAGCCGGTGACCAAAGTTTCAGTCTGGGAAGCAACCCTTTTTCCGGCCATCAGTCTCTCGCCCCGGCCGAATCCGCTTGCATCCCTGGGGAAATTTTGGAAGAAGCATAACCTTGATTCGCCCGCCAGCTATCACCCGAAGGGGCCAGCACTTACGGGGGTCTTGCTCGCGGGACGACTCACTCTTGTAACCAGCGAATCCGGCGGAAATAGGGGCAAAATAGCCCTAATGACAGGGCATGTCTTGCTGGTTGAGGACGACGATGCAGTGCGTGAGGTGATCGCACGTCACCTGGAAATGAACGGTATGATCGTCCACCAGGCTTCCAGTGCCTCTGAAGCCATGCAGCTTCTGGAACGGGAAAACTACTTTGCCCTGATTCTCGATCGCCTGGTGGCCAGCGCCGGGCTGCGAGTCAGCCGCGCTTTTCGTGAGCGCAAGCCCCACGCTCCTATCATCCTGATCACTGGCTACAGCACCTCGCATACGGAGTTGGAAGCGCGGGCCTCGGGGGTGGATCTGGTTCTGCTCAAGCCGATCCGGTTGCCCCATCTGATGGCTGAATTGGAACGCTTGGCCGCTCCTCCCATGGCAAAGTAGGTTCAGCTGTGGCCCGACGAATTCGGAACGGCTTGGGACCCGGAGCTTGCGCCACTGCGAAGCCGGCCATTCTCACCGCCGCACTTGGAATTGCTGTTTTCCACCCGTACTTACCATAGGATTGTTAAAGGTGGGGTTTAGCCCAATTTTTTGCAAATTTCACTTGCAGCGTTTTTTGGGCAGGAGTACATTTCAGACTTCGCCCCCACGTATAGCCCTGTATTCCGGAAGACATCTGAATGTGGAGTAAACTGGCTCATGGCGTCGTAGTTGTGCGTACTCGCACGGGGGTACATTACATCCGCCCCAGCTTGTTTGAGTGTGTCCGCTTGTTGTGGATATTCCGTCATTTTTCCATATTGCCGGAAAATGTCCTGGGATCGCGGCAGCGTCGCTTCATCGAGTCGCTTTGCGTGAAAGCGCGGCCGGTAATTTGGGGTGTGGATATGGCGACTCAGTGCATCGGCACAATCGAATGGAACCGGCCGGCGGCAAAGCCGTCCAGCGGCGTCAAGTCGGTCCAGCAGCCTGGGCAGGTGTACGATCGGGCTAGCTGAGTCGTAACTCCTCATTCTTCGAACGACACGCTCCCAACACAGACAGGTGCAGCACGCTGGTTACTTGTGCCAGGTTAGGTTCGAGCCGAAACTGACGGGTGGAGGTCCTATGGCTCGTCTTTTCGGCATGGTCGGATTGCTTTTCGCTCTGGTGGTCGGCGCGTATCTCTACATGCGCCAAGCCACCAGCCTGTCGCCGCAGGGAGCGGCATCGTCACCCCGAGCAAGCGTTGACCTAGTAGGGGTGAAAAACGACCTGATTGCCATCGCCAACGCCGAGCGCCGTCATCTTGCTTCCGATGGCAAGTATGTTCCGATCGAGGATTTGATTTCCAACGGCGACATTTCGATGCAGTCGCCTCGTCGGGGGCAGTATCAATACAGTTCTGAGGTTTCGGACAACAGTTTCCGAATCGTGGCCACATACTCGGGAGAAGCCCCGGCTGGCTCGCCACACCAGTTGTCGATCGACGAAACCATGCAGATCAGCGCGGAGTGAAGGTGGGTTGCCTTCACCAAAATCACAGGAGAAGGCTTAATTTCAGGCTCCTTGCAGATTCCCCGGATCAGATAGGCATGCACGAAGCGGTAACGATCTGCATCGCTCCCAGCTACTTTTTACGCTTCGTACAATACTTCTTTTGTCTCTAAAAATATTTTCCATTTTGCTCTTGGCTCTTGAGCTATAAGGGGAAAGAGAGTCAAGTCTATTGCCGATGAACACATTTCTTTTGTCAGAGAACTAAGATGTTGAACGAATCGTTATCGCCACTTGAAGCTAATTCCGGGCTGCTGCAGGAATTGCAAAAAAGATCGACTCCGCTCCCCAAAACCAAGGGATCCGTTCTTTTCTACCAGGGGCAGCGGGCGGATGGAATTTATCTGATCTCGACCGGCCAGGCCCAGCTTTCCTTCGTGTCCGCTCAAGGCAAAGTGCTTGGTTCGAGGGTCGCTGGACCAAACACTGTATTGGGATTGCCTGCGATTATCAGCAACCAACCTCACAGCCTGAAGGCTGAAATTATCGAAGACTCTACCATCGCCTATGTCTCGCGCGAACAGCTCGTAGACCTGATGCGCTCCAGTACTGCATTGGCGATCAAGGTCATAGAATTGTTAGGGTGGGAAGTGAGACAGACGCGCGAGATGTTGGCGAACGCCTCAAGACCAGGGATGCCAGGGCTTCAGGTGGCTCGATAGTCTAGTCGCACCAACGAGCCAACCGGGCTGCAGCAAACCGTGCATTCGCTGAAATCGAAAAACAGGGCAACTAGACTGCAGGCAAAATCTGGTGAGCCAGGTAGGATTCGAACCTACGACCCTCGCCTTAAAAGGGCGATGCTCTACCGACTGAGCTACTGGCCCGCCTGAAAGTTAATTTAACACAGCGGGCAGAGACGGACCGAAGCGTTCGAAGAGCCACACGAGACAAACAGCAAGCGGAAAAGGGCTGCTGCGGGCAGCCCTTCTCCTTTGCGCACACAGAATTTCAAGCGAATTTCACAACGCGCGCAAGAAATCCAAGATGGCCTGTCTGTCAGCTTGCGACAGCCGGTTGAAGCGTGAGATCACTCCGTTTGCTTCGGAGGGACTATAGCAGGCCGAGTCGGAAGAATCGTGTTGTGAGTTGTTGTCACACTCGCTAGCCGGTGAAGAGTGTGCCTCAATCGCCTTCAGCAGGTCGTTGGTGCGACCGTCGTGCAGGAAGAAGATGCGCTGGCCGACGCCCCACAGCGGGGTGGTGCGGAACATGTCGCCGGTAGCCAGCCCTTGGGTGATGTCGTCTGCGAGCCCTTTGCCCATGTGATGGATCAGCAAGTCTGTGTAGGGATGTGCGGTCAAACTTTGCAGGGCTGGAGTTTCGCTCCTTGGTGGAGTCACCATGGTGGGAGTGTGACAGGCAAAGCAGCCGATGCCGGGATTCTCCGGTCCCGTGCCGAACAACTGCTGGCCACGCTGGGCGCTGGCTGAGAACGGCGCTGGCTTGGGTGCATCCAGAAAGCGCATGAAGACGGCGAACATCAGCCAGTCGGGAAGTTCATGCAGTGGATTGGCAAAGGCCTGGTTGCGGTCGTCATTGTCGTCGGTGCGGAAGATATCGTTGGGTTCACTCTTGTCCGCTGTGCAGTCGGGATTTTCGTCGGTTGCCTGCGGGAAGAGGTCATTGGTGACGCCCATTTCCACGTTGTAGGCTTCCGCGGCAAAGATGGTGATGGATTTGTTTTGCGCCTTCCAGCCGAAGCGCGTGATTGTGCCGTCGTTGGCGCTGCGGTTGGGAGTGCCGAAGATCCCGAGTTCGCGGCGAAGGGAGGCGGTTGCCTGATGACGGCCCAGAATTTCCCGATCCTGAATACCATCAAGAATGCCGAGACCGAACAGCTGCAACGGAATGCGAAAGCGCAGGTTACCTCTGCGGAATTGGTCTTCAAAATCGATCGACGGCAAAACTCCTGCGGTACAGGTGTTGGTCTGCCCGCTGGGAAAGATGTCGGAACGGCCAACGACAGTGAAGAGCTGATGAACGCCGCCGTCTGGAGTGCCGTTCGGCTTCTTGGCAAAGCGAACCTCACGGATCGGCCCGTACTGCTCGATGAATGAAGGGACGTAGTTGGTCGCACCCTTGCGGTGCGAGATCAAGTCGAACATGGGATTTTCTGGCGGGCGCTGAAGGTTGGGAGGGTCCTGTGGATTCGGCACCATGAACCCGCCGGAGCCGCCGAGCGCCGGCTGGTTGTGGCAGACGGTGCATTGATCACCGTTAAAGCGCACGCCGAGGCCGGCAGAATTGGTTTGGGTTACGAGATTTGCTTTCGCCGGATAGGTAAAAGAGCCGAGCTGTATATCGTTGCAATCGTCACAGACGGCTTCCAGTTGTACTGCTCTCTGCACGCCTTCATCGAACATTGACTGCTCGATGAGCGTGAGTCCATCGAGCGCTTTGCCGGCTCCCGCCGGTCCCGGGCGAACGCCGGGATCTTTTTGAGCAAGGCACACCGACGCCGCGAACAAAAGCACAGCGAAACGAAAGTGACGCAACCGGATCGTTGTTCCTGACATGGTCTTCTCCTCGATGGTTGAGCTTCGCGGGGCAGGCCCGGCAATTCCGGTGCCCGTCTGAGTTCAACTGGGCTGTGGAAATCCGGGGAGTGGAGGGGACTTTCGGAGAAAAGACGGAATTGGTCAATGGACGACAGACTAACTTTCAATCAACTGGTAAGTACCTGAATTTGGAAGATTTGCCTGGAAGGATCAACTGCCCATTGGTTGCCATCTCGGGCTTTGATAGACTCCCGATCAAAATTGCTATCGACTCTGGCCAGATTGAGGGGTGGCTCCGGAGATGTTGCGGGGTCAGGAGACGATTCGCTTTGGCCTGTATTCAGCAAACCTGCATTCTGCTGAACTGAAGAAGGGCCAGGACACGATCCGGCTGCAGAACCTTCCTTTCCGCGTTCTCACCTTATTGTTGCGAGAGCCCGGACGGGTGTTTACGCGGGAGGAACTGCGCCAGGAGCTGTGGCCGGCCGATACCTTCGTTGACTTCGAACGCGGCATCAGCACGGCAGTTCGCAAGTTGCGGGAGGCGCTGGGAGATTCCGCAACAAATCCCAGATTCATTGAAACGGTAGGGCGGCGCGGCTACCGATTCATTGCACCGGTGAGCCTGCCTTCCGCAGAGCTGGCCGGGCCCGGTCCAAGCACTCCCCAATCTGAATTCATCCAGAGTGAAATTCAGGAAAGGGTGCGGGTTGGGCCCATAACCCAATCTGAGGAGGCAGCAGGCAGCGATGTAGGCACAGGAGTGGTCATTGCGCCCGACATATCCAGGAAAGCGGCAAAGGGGGCCAACAGGCGTTGGCATGCTGGCGGTGCGCTCATCCTCTTAGCGAGCGGAATGGTGATCGCCGCATTTGTCGGGCTGAAATTGCGTTTTCAGGAGGCCCGACCAACACTACCGGGACCGATCGGGTCCATCGCCGTGCTACCGCTGGAGAACCTGTCGGGGGATGCCGCGCAGGAATACTTTGCCGACGGCATGACGGACGAAATCATCACCGATCTGGCAAAGCTGGCTGGACCAAAAGTGATCTCGCGGACTTCCGCCATGCAATACAAAGGAACGCACAAAAAAGTCCCGGAGATCGCGCGCGAACTAAATGTAGATGCTGTTGTGGAAGGATCGGTGGAACGCTCCGGAGACAGGGTGCGGGTTCGCGTTCAATTAATCCAGGGATCAACCGATGGCCACTTGTGGGTGGAAGAGTACGATCGGCGCCTAAACGATGTCTTCGAGCTAAAGGCCGATCTAGCGCAGGATATCGCTCGGCAGATCCAGCTTCGGTTGACGCCGCAGCAACAGCAGCACTTCGCTCGCAATCGGCCCACGAATCCGCAGGCCTTTCAAGACTACCTGCTGGGACGTCATTACTGGGCTTTGCGCACGAAAGAGAGCCTCGCCAAGGCAGTGGAATATTTCAACCGCGCGATTCAGGAAGATCCCAACGATGCGGGCAGCTATGCGGGCCTGGCGCACACCTACATTGTGCTGCCGATGATCACAACGACGCCATATTCGGAGGCGAATCCAAGAGCGAGGCAGGCCGCCGAAAAGGCGATCAGGCTTGATGATTCGCTGGCAGAGGCGCATCTGGCGGCCGCAGAAATCCTCCTCTACCAGGACTGGGACTTCGCGGCAGCGGAGCGCGAGTTCAAGAAGACACTGGAGCTGAACCCGAACTATGCCACCGGTCATCAATGGTACGGCGAGTATCTCTCGATCATGGGACGTCATGAGGAGGCTGTTCGGGAACTGGCGACGACGCTGGAGCTCGATCCTTTGTCGGCGATTGCGCACCACCAAGCGGGACAGACCTTCCAGCAAGCGCGTCAGTACGACAAAGCAATCTCGGAATACCGAAAGGCTTTGAGTTTAAACCCGGCCTTGTACGTCACATATGACTCTTTGTACTGGGCTTTGCGGCGAGAGGGAAAATTCAGCGAGGCGAGCCAGGTACTGCAGGGCGCCCTCCCTTATTGGAAACCGAGTGAGCGCATGGAATTACTTATCGAGCCGCTACCGCGGGCGTACGCACAAGGCGGGCGTGAAGGCTTTCTGCGCGAGAGTATCAAGTTTCACGAACACTGCCGGGATGCCGAGTATTTCCTAGCCCTGGACTATGCCGATCTCGGCGATAAGGAACGAGCCCTCCAGCAGTTGAGCCGAGCCTATGAAACCCATTCTATTATTTTGTGGATACGCGATAACCCGGAATTCGACCCCCTGCGTTCCGATCCGCGATTTCAGGGACTAGTCCGCAAGATAGGGCTTCCGCAATAGCGGTGAAAAATCAGCGTTGGCCTGCCAAGAGCTGTTCAGCCCAATTTCATTTCAGGCGTGACCTAATTCACATTCAACCGTTCTTCCCAGTAGTAGCCTATCAATATTCTGGCTGATAGATTCAGGTCGAGACTCGCACGATTATGACCCTGACGCGATTCGTCACCAAGAATGCGTTTCGCAGCCGGCGGCGCAGCGTTCTCACTGTGCTCAGCATCAGTTTTTCACTATTGCTGCTCACGTTTCTGATGACGATCTGGCGCAGCTTCTATATCGATAAGGGCACGCCAGAGTCGGCGGCACGCCTAATGACGCGGCACAAGGTCTCGCTGACCTTTTTCTTGCCTTCGTTCTATCGCGAGAAGATTCGCGCAGTGCCAGGAGTTGCCCATGTCGTACCGATGACCTGGTTTGGCGGACGCTACAAAGACGATAAGCCGGAGAACTTCTTTGCCCAGTTCGCCACGGATCCTGACGAATACATGCAGGTAGCCACCGACAAGTTCGTGCCTGCTGATGAGCTTGCCGCCTGGCAGCGTGACCGCGCCGGCTGCATGGTCGATCGCGAACTTGCGGCGCGATACGGCTGGAAGTTGGGGGATCGGGTTGTGATTCAGGGCGTGCTGTTTCCGGCGAATCTGGAGCTGACCATCCGGGCCATCTACACGGCGGTCAACCCCAATAAAACACTATATTTTCATTACAAATATTTGGAGGAGCTCGTCTCCTACTTTAAAGGAAGCGCAGGGTTCTTTTTCATCCTCGCAGATTCCCCGGAAGCAGTAGCAGACGTATCACGCGGAATCGATGAGATGTTTCGCAACTCGCCGCAGCCGACGAAAACAGAAACGGAAAAACACTTCCAACTGGAGTTCATCGCCATGCTGGGGAACGTCAAGGCGTTCATCCTGGGAATCGGTGCAGCGGTAGTGTTTGCCATTCTGCTGGTCTCGGCCAATACCATGGCGATGTCGATCCGAGAGCGCACGCGCGAAGTCGCCATCCTGAGAACCCTGGGTTTCACGCGCCAGACGATCCTTTCGCTGTTCGTCGGCGAAGCCATGTTCCTTTCGCTTCTGGGTGGAGTGCTCGGAGTGATGATTGGCAGCGTGCTCGTGAAGGCCGTGACCAAGTCGCCCATGGCGATTGGTGTCGGAACCGGAATGAGAGTTACGCCGCTTACCATGCTCGCCGCGTTGTTGCTGGCTGCTCTGGTCGGGTTGATCAGCGCATTCCTGCCTTCCTATCGCGCTTCCCGCATGAACATCTCAGAAGGCATGAGGTTTCTGGGATAGCAGCGGTAATCTGAGAAGCGCCGCGAATGCAGTTTTATGTCTGCTCCTTGGGTCAGCGAATCCCGCCCGGGATGCTTGCCAATTGCACAACCTAGAGTACAATTGCGCGCCCTAGGGGGTGTCTATGCGTTTGCTGGCTTGCATTACCGGATTGCTAGCTGTGCTGGTATTGGGTTGCCTGGGTTCGTCGCCGGCTGTCGCGCAGGATCTTGATGCCGTAAAGGCGGACGCCTCCCACCACAAAGTGGAGTTTGAAAACGATCAGGTTCGCGTGGTGCGATACGTGATCCCGCCGAGAGACAAGACCGCCAACCACAGTCATCCCGCCATGGTGAATATCTATCTGACGGATGTGAATGGTAAGGTCACGACCCCGGATGGCAAGGTCGCGGAAATTCATGGGAAAGCGGGGGCGGCGGCGTGGCGAAACCCCACAACACACATTGTGGAAAATACCGGAGACAAGAGCATAGAAGGAATTTTAGTCGAGCCGAAGAAGCCATCGTCGTCGCTGCCGGCGGGCGCGAAAGATGTGGTTGCAGCGGATCCAAAACACGACAAAGTTGAGTTTGAGAATGAGCAGGTGCGGGTGATCCGCTACCACTTCGACGCGGGAGAAAAATCGCCGATGCACGGCCATCCCGATAATGTGCAGGTGTTCCTGACCGACACCAAGGCACAGGTTACGACGGCTGACGGCAAGACGACAGCCACCAGCGGAAAAGCGGGACAAGTGGAATGGAGGACGGCCACGCAGCACGAGGTCAAGAATACGAGTGACAAGCCGTACGAGGGCATTCTGGTGGAAATGAAGGGTGCGCCTGGAGGTAAGGCCGGCGGGAAATGAGATCACCAAGGAAAAACGAGGGGTGCGAAGCGAGAGGACCTGTAACTCAATCGCGATCGGGTGATCTGTAATCGAGGAATCAGCAAGCACGAGTTTGTGGAACGGTGAATCCTGCGCCTAGTCCAAATATTTCATTTTGCGGAGGCCAAGAATGGCGATCACGCGTCACTCGCGATGGTCGTGCTCTGTCTATTGTGTGTTGATTCTGCTGTTGGCAGATAACGCGTTCGCACAAACCGCGAAATCCTCAGCGCTAACTACGAAACCCAAAGTGCGAGCGATTACAGCATTCATTCAGCTGGACATCTCAAAATACCAGCAGCAACTGGCGGACACGCTGAAAATGTTGCGCGGGGCCAAGCAGGAATATGAGCGAGCCGGATACGAGGTCGAGTCGGTCCGCATCACTACCCAGCCCTTCCCGCAGTACACGAAAGGGATGTCCGATGCCGCGGCGCTGGAGTTTTTCCGCAACTATGACGAATTTTCGCGTCGCGAATCGTTTGACCCCAATATCGGCCCAGCCATGGTGGCGGACAACGACGATCCGCATGCGGCGGAACTGCTGGCAAGGGTTCTTTCCGAGAACAAGAGTCTGGAAGCGAGCATCATTGCAGCGGGCCCCGACGGCGTGCATTGGAAGGCTGTGCACGCCGCCGCGCGAGTAATTAAGTACGTGGAAGAACATAGCCCGCGTAGCCAGGGAAACTTCAATTTCACCGTGACAGCGATGCTGGAGCCCTATGGCCCGTTCTATCCCGGCTCCTATCATCTTGGCGCGGGGCACCAGTTCTCGGTGGGATTGGAATCAGCAAATGTGGTGGACGCCGTGCTAGCCGCAAGTCCTGGCGACTACGCGACAGCTCGCCAGCGGCTTACCGAGGAACTCACTCGCCATGCGCAGGATTGCGAGCGTGTCGCGCGGCAGATCGAGAAGACCTCCGGTTGGACCTATACAGGCCTCGATCCTACCCCGGCGCCGCTGGGCAAAGTCTCGATTGGCGCGGCGATCGAGAAGTTTACCGGTGCACGCTTTGGATCGAGCGGAACGCTTACGGCGGCAGCAATGATCACCTCAGCCGTGCGGGCGGTTGCAGTGAAGCAGGTCGGATATATCGGACTGATGGTGCCGGTGCTGGAAGACGAACGTCTGGCAGAGCGGTGGAGTCAGGGCGCGTACACGATCGATGCCCTGCTGGCATATTCAGCGGTGTGCGGCACGGGTTTGGATACGGTTCCCTTGCCCGGCGACGTTTCCGAGGAGCAACTGGCAGGGATTCTGGGCGATGTTGCTTCACTGGCCGTCCGTTGGAAGAAGCCTTTATCTGGGCGGCTCCAACCCGTGGCAGGGAAGAAGGCGGGCGAGCGAACGGAGTTCGACGATCCCTTTCTGAGCAATGCGGTGCTGCAACCGTTGCCGTGATAAGAGTGAGTGTTCTTTCTTTAGCGGACTGGTTTGGCCAAGAGAAGATCCGACAACTCCCGAGCGCGTTTTCCAGACCGAATCTCGATCATGCAGTTACAGCAACTCGCTCGAGCAGCGATAAGATCGCCTGTAGCACGGCTTCTTCACCGTCGCGCGAGTCGATTGCGAGGTCCACTGCATGATGCTTGCCGCTGGCATGCAGCACCAGGACCTGGAGATCGGGATCCGCTTTCTTGGCCATATAGGGGAGGTGATGACGGTCGTCCCTGGTGAGGGTGTGGCCCAAAACCACAAGATCGAAGTGCCCGGATTTCAATGTCTGCTCAATCGCCTTGCGGCCTTCCGCCTGCTGGACCTGGTAGCCTGCGCGCTGAAACATCGCAGCCTGGGAGGCCAGAATGAGGCTGTCTGATTCACCGTAAAGGATTCGTGCTCCGTTTTGCGTAGGTGTTGATGCCTTTGCCGCAATCTTGGCCATACCGTTGACCCCCGTGCACTCAGAAGCTTAGCCAAGCTGCAGCGGTGGCGTAACGTCACCAAAGTCGGCCACGTTACCCTCGGTAACGGTCAGCAACGGAAGTACCCGAGGTAAGGGGATCATCGGTCCGCTGATGGACATCAATTAGCCTGCCACACGACGCCAATTCAATACGCCACCAGATTCGACTGCAAAAGGTCTAACCGAGCAGATCCAAGCTTGAAGATTTCTCGTACCTATTTCGCCCGTTCCGAATCTTAAGTCTTAGACATGCATGAACTGACTTCACTGATCACCCGTCACGGTTACGCTGTACTGGCCTTGCTGGTCTTTCTGGAGGCCCTGGGTCTTCCCATTCCAGCGGCGCTGGCGCTGGTGACCGCTGGCGCGGCCGCGGCCTTGCACCGGATGACCTTCCCGGGGGTGCTGCTGGTCGGAATCTTTTGCATCATGCTGGGGGACCTCATCCTTTTTCTCCTTGGGCGCAAAATGGGATGGCTGCTGCTGGGAGTTCTATGCCGGCTGGCGGTCAATCCTGAGACTTGCATTCTTCGCTCCGCCGAGTCTTTCTACCGGCGCGGGCGCGTGACTCTGATGATCGCGAAGTTCATCCCTGGCGTTAACACGATGGCTCCCCCGCTGGCCGGCAGTATGAAAATGAGCCTAGGCCAGTTCCTGCGACTGGATTTCATTGGCTGCGCGCTGTATGTTTCGGCCTACGTCTCCATCGGATACCTGTTCAGTCAGTTCTTCGAACTGCTGGCGCGTGGACTTGCCACGGTGGGTCACACGCTGGCTTCGGCGTTGGTAATCGCGATACTGGTCTATATGGTGTATCGCTTCTATCTGTATTGGCAGCATCGCGTCTATCGCGTGGTGCCACGCGTGCAAATCGAGGAAGTAATGGAAAGGCTGCAGTCAGATGCCGGCGCGGTGATCGTGGCCGATGTCCGCAGCCACGGCTACTACGATGCCGGGGCGCAACGCATTCGCCATTCCATTCGTCTTGAACCGAATAATCTGACGGCGGCTACGGCGGACGTGCCTAAAGAAAAACTTGTTTTCCTTTACTGCACGTGAGCGCGCGAGGCGACCAGCGCCCGGGTGGCGCATCTTCTGCGCGAGAGCGGTTATGACGCGCGCGTGATCGTAGGAGGCCTGCGCGCCTGGGCTAAGGCGGGATACCCGGTGGAGCCCGTTCCCGCCTCTGATATTGTCTTGTTGCCGACTTTCAGTTAGCCGAGTCGCGCCCAGAGCTGGTTTCCACCATTACCCAAATCAGGCCCAAGGCCGGGGCCGTAACCTAATTTCTTCCCGGGCCGTTTATCGGGTAGTAGTGTATGGCATGGAGTTGAAGCGCCATGACTACCTCATCCGATGTGACTTCGGCTATCCAGGCTGGCGATGCAGTACGTCTTCAGGAATTGATCCGCGAGGCTCCCCAGTTGGCCGGCACGCGAGATAGCAATGGAGTGTCGGCTATCATGCTCTCGCTCTACCAGCGGCGTCGCGATCTCGCCGATTTGCTGCTTCGTGCCCACCCCACGCTGGATGTTTTTGAAGCCGCAGCGCTGGGGCGGATTGAGCGGCTCGAGGAGCTGCTCAGGGCGCATCCCGATCTGGCTGGGGCCTGGTCCGGGGATGGATTTACGCCACTGCACTTTGCTGCCTACTTTTCGCAGGAGGAAGCTGCAAGCGTGCTTCTGGATGCAGGCGCTGATCCACGAGCTGTTGCGCGCAACGCTACTCAGGTTCAGGCACTGCACAGTGCTGCTTCAGCAAGGGCCAGCAAGGTTGCTGAGCTTCTGCTGAAGGCCGGAGCTGACGTGAACGCGCGGCAACAGAAGGGGTTCACGCCCCTGCAATCGGCAGCGCACAACGGCGACACTGCCATGCTGAGCCTATTCCTGCGTTATGGCGCCGACCGCGAACAGCAGAATGAAGAAGGGAAGACCGCCCTTGACCTGGCACGCGAAGCGGGGAAGGAAGAGGCGATACGAATGTTGTCCGGGGCAGCTTAGGGGAGAACAGCGACTCAAGCCGATTCGGCAGTTTCTTCGCTCTCGGTAGCCGTGCCTCTTTCCGGGCGCAACAGCGGGAAGAGGATCACGTCACGGATCGAGGGCGAATTGGTCAGGAGCATGGTCAGGCGATCGATTCCGATACCCTCGCCTCCGGTTGGCGGCATGCCGTAAGAGAGCGCGCGCACGTAGTCTTCATCCATCTGGTGGGCTTCTTCATCGCCGCGAGCGCGTTGCGATAGTTGCTGCTCGAAACGCCGGCGCTGCTCTTCGGGATCGTTCAGTTCGCTGAAGGCGTTGCCGATTTCCAGTCCGCCGACAAAGACTTCAAAGCGCTCTACCCAATTATTCGCATCTTCGGGCTTGCGGCTGTTCTTCGAGAGCGGCGAAATCTCCAGAGGGAATTCATAAATAATCGTTGGCTGGATGAGGTGCTCCTCAGCCGCCGCCTCAAACAGATCGGCAATGGTTTTGCCCGGCGGCCGCTGAGGATCGTAGGGCATGTGGGCGTGATGCGCATTGAAACGTCTGACCAGCTGGTCGATAGAGTTGGCGTCAAAAGCGAAGTCCGACAATTGCGGCTTGGGGGCGGCAGATTCCGGCCAATACTTGATGATGGCTTCGCGCATAGTCAGCCGCTGCCAATGCGACCAGTCAATTTCTTGGTTGCCGAATCTCACCTTCGTCCCGCCGGTTACCTCACGGGCCACGTACGCCAGCATGGCTTCGGTCAGGTCCATCATGTCGTACATGTCGGCATAGGCCTGGTAGAACTCGAGCATGGTGAATTCGGGATTGTGCTGGGTGGAGATGCCTTCATTGCGGAAGTTGCGGTTGATCTCGTATACGCGTTCCATTCCGCCGACAATCAGCCGCTTGAGGTAGAGCTCGGGGGCGATGCGCAAGTAGAGATCAAGGTCAAGAGTATTGTGATGAGTGACAAACGGCCGGGCCGCGGCGCCTCCGGCGATCGGCTGCATCATCGGAGTCTCGACCTCCACATAGCCGCGCTCGTCAAGAAACTTGCGAATGGCCTTCACGACCTGGGCTCGCTTGACGAAGACCTCGCGAACCTCCGGGTTCATGAAGAGGTCGACATAGCGCTGCCGATATCGGAGTTCGACGTCGGTCAGACCATGCCATTTCTCAGGCAAGGGAAGCAGGTCCTTTGACAGGAAAGTGATTTCCTGCACGTGCACCGTAAGCTCATTCGTTTTGGTTCGAAAGAGGTATCCTTTCACGCCGATATGGTCACCGATATCAAGCAGCTTGAAGAGCTCGAAACCTTTTTCTCCGACATCATCTTTTCTTATGTAGATCTGCAGGCGCTGTCCCATCTGCTGCAAGTGCAGGAAACCGGCCTTGCCCATCAGGCGCACTGCCATGATGCGTCCGGAGATGCTTACGTCGATGCGAGGGGACTCCAGTTGCTCGGCAGTTTTGTCCTGATAATCGGCCTGAATCTGTGGGATCGTGTGGCTGATGTCGTATTTGTAAGGATAGGCTGGCTGACCAAGCGCCTCGATCTGAGACAGTTTCTGGCGGCGCAGTTCGTAGATCTTGTTTTCGAGCGACATTCTCTTCTGGATTGCCTCAAGCGAGGCGGGTTGCCCGGCCAGCGCGGAGGGACGGAGGCAAAAAATCGATTATAACGAATGGCCGGTAAGCTACGAGGGCTTGAGCCCGGCGGATAGGTCGGCCCCCTATCATTCAGCCGAGCACCCCATTTGGGTAGGCAAGCCCCCAAGTGATGTACGTCACAAACCGAAGTGATACCAACCTTGAAACCCTCACGCCACAAAGGTTAGTATGCTCGGTTCTGATCGAAACCGTTTGCTAGCACTCTGCTCGCTGCGGGCCGCTGCCGGCCACAACGAGCCCCAGGATTGGTTTGAGGCTATCAAAATATGCCAGGGAACTATGTTCCGATCTTCCTTTTCATTGCCATCATCGCGATTCTGATCCCCTTGACACTGTGGCTAGCCAAGCTGGTGAGACCGGACAATCCTGAAAAGACCAAGCTGATGCCCTATGAATGCGGGGTCGATCCGATCGGTGATGCGCGCGGACGTTACACGGTACGCTTTTATATAGTCGCCATCCTGTTCGTGGTTTTCGACGTGGAGACGATCTTTCTATTCCCCTGGGCGGTGCAGTTCAAGGCGCTAGGGTTGTTTGGCCTGGTGGAGATACTGGTGTTTCTGGCAATCCTGATCGTTGGCTATATTTGGGTCTGGAAGAAGGGTGCTCTGGAATGGATTTAAGCGGAAGAGCGGGCAACGCGTTTCTATATGGCCGACGAAACTAAGCCAAACAGCACCCCTGAGAGTCCGACTCCGGCCAAGCCCACGCCGGCGGAGACAACTTCTTCGGCCAAGCCTGCGGCGGCGCCCGCGGGTGGCGCATCGGCGGGCGCAGGAACTCCAACCGCCAAGCCTGCTCCACCTCCTCCCAAACCCTCTGGCCCCGTCCCCGTACCCTGGAATTCGGAACTGGTGAGCCGCTTCAAGCGACAATACGGTTCCGGCATCCACGAAGCCAGTACGTATTTGGGTCAGAACTATCTGGTGGTGAACGCTTCTATCGTTTATGAAATCCTGAGTGTGCTGCGCGACGAAGAAGAGTTCGATTATTGCGTGGACGTTACCGCGGTTCACTATCCGCAACGTGAGCTTCCCTTCGAGGTGATTTACATCCTTTACTCGTTCGAGCGCAACGAGCGTATGCGAGTAAAGACGCAAATTGCCGACGGAGCGGCATTACCAAGTGTTGTCCCACTATGGCCCACGGCTAACTGGCTGGAGCGTGAGGTGTATGACATGTTCGGTGTCCGCTTCGAAGGGCATCCTGATTGCAAGCGAATCCTGCTCCCCGAAGATTGGAAGGGACATCCGCTGCGCAAGGATTACGGCATCATCCAGCAAGACAAGGAATGGGTTCAGATCAACTTGGGGATTGAGAGCGGGCAATGAAAGAGTTGTCGACAGCGTCGCACCTGCAACTGGAAGAGAAGGACAAGACTTTCCTGGATGCGACTGAGCTGACCCTCAATATGGGGCCGCAGCATCCATCGACCCACGGCGTGCTGCGAGTCATCCTGAAGCTGGATGGCGAGAAAATTCTAGGAACCGAGTGCGTGATCGGCTACCTGCACCGGGGGGTGGAGAAGATTGCGGAGAATCGCACCTATGCGATGTTCAATCCTTACGTGGACCGCATGGATTATGTGGCTGCGGTCTCCAATGGGCTGGGCTATTGCGAAGCCGTGGAGAAGTTGCTTAATGTCGAGGCCCCACCCCGTGCCAACTACATTCGCGTTATTCTGACCGAGCTGAATCGCGTCGCGAGTCATCAGCTCTGGCTAGGGACCCATGCCCTTGATATCGGTGCGATCACTCCAGTCTTCTATTGCTTCCGCGACCGTGAAGAGATCTTGAAGATCTTCGAAAAGTATTGCGGCGCTCGGCTCACAACGCACGCCTTCCGCATTGGTGGCTGCCAGTACGAGACCTACGACGGCTTTGAGAAGGACGTCATCAAGTTTTGCGATTTTGTTGCGCCTAAGATCGACGAGTACGAAGAGCTGCTGACCCATAACCGCATATGGGTAGAGCGGACCAAGGGGGTCGGAGTCATCAGCGGCGATGAGTGCAAAGCCTTGGGCGTAACCGGTCCAGTACTTCGCGGAAGCGGAGTGAAATGGGACCTGCGCAAAGCTCAGCCCTATGCGGCTTACAAGAATTTTGAATTCGACATCCCCACTGGTCAGAACGGCGATACCTATGATCGATACCTGGTGCGCATCGCTGAAATGCGGCAATCGTTGCGCATTATTCGCCAGGCGGTCGGGGCGATTCCCGAAGGCCCCATTATGGCGAAAATCCCCAAAGTGCTGAAGCCGCCGGTAGGTGAGATCTATCACTCGATCGAAGCTCCCAAGGGCGAGCTGGGGTACTTCATCGTCAGCGACGGTTCCACACAGCCCTATCGCGTGCGCGTGCGGCCACCGTCGTTCGTCAACCTGCAGGCGTTGGACACCATGGTTCGGGGACGGCTGGTGGCAGACGTGGTTGCCATCATCGGCACCATAGATATCGTCCTGGGTGAGGTGGACCGCTAATGCTGAATCAGCTTACGGGATATCTCAATCAGAACACGACGCCGGGCCAAGCCGGGAATTTGATCTGGGCCACTATCTACATTCTGGTCATCTTTGCGGGCGTGTCTCTGGCAGTGATTCTGATGAATTGGGGCGAGCGCAAGGCCCTGGCGCATATGCAGGTACGGCTCGGGCCCATGCGTGTAGGTCCGCATGGCTTGCTGCAACCAATTGCCGACGCGGTAAAGCTGTTGATCAAAGAAGACATCATGCCCAGCGAAGCCGACAAGCTGGTCTTCTGGATGGCTCCACTGGCGGTAGTGGTTGCGGCGTTCACCGTCTACCTGGTGGTACCGTTCGGGCCGACCCATGCCGTCACCGACATGAACATTGGAATTCTGTTCATGCTGGGCACTTCCTCGCTGGGCGTGCTGGGGATCATCATGGCGGGATGGGCCTCTAATTCCCATTACCCGCTGTTGGGGTCGCTGCGCTCGAGCGCGCAGATGGTTTCCTATGAAATCGCCATGGGCCTCGCGGTGGTCTCGGCTGTGCTGATGACCAGCTTCACAGGAACAGGCCCTTATGCAGCGGGAAGCGGTTCGGGTGTCGGAACTCTGAGCATGATCGGCATCGTGGAGGCGCAGAAAGCGCAGCATGCGTGGTTCGTATTCAAGTTCTTCCCGCTGGGACTGATCGCATTTGGCGTTTTCGCTGTCGCTATGGTGGCGGAAACCAATCGCGCTCCCTTTGATTTGCCGGAAGCCGAATCGGAACTGGTAGCGGGTTTTCACACCGAGTACAGCGGGTTTCGCTGGTCATTATTCTTTTTGGCGGAATATGCGGCGATGATTGCGGTCTCATCGATCGCGGTGACGCTCTGGCTTGGGGGTTGGCTCCGGCCTTTCACCTACTGGCTAAGCGGGCCGACATGGGACTTTGTGTTTTCGCTGGTTCCAGGGCTTTTCTTCCTGCTGCTGGCGCTGGCTGCCTTCTACAACGCCGCCCGCATGCCCAAGCACCCCATGTTGCGGATCCAGACGATGGGACTGGGGGCGTTTGGCGCGCTTCTCGGGCTCATCGGCTTGCTGCTATTTGTTCCTGGGGTGCGCGACCGAATTCAGGACATCTTTTGGTTCGTCTTCAAGGTGGCTGTTTTTATGTACCTGTACATCTGGTACCGCGGCACCTTCCCGCGCTATCGCTTTGACCAGTTGATGAAAGTGGGTTGGAAAGTGCTCTTGCCCGTCGGCCTGGGAGTACTGATCGTTACAGCGCTGGTCGGAGTTGGTCCGGAGCTTGTGGCCTGGATCACGGGAGGCCATTCGTGAACAGAAAAAAGGGGCTGTCAACCTTCGTCCGCGAGGCCCTGCTCCTCGACCTGTTGCAGGGTCTAGGGGTGACGTTTCGCAATCAGCATCCGCAGCGAATCTATACGGAGCAGTATCCCCTAAAGCGCCCGCAGATTGCAGAGCGCTATCGCGGCCTGCCGCGGCTGAACGTGAATCCGGATACGGGGGAGACGCTGTGCATCGCCTGTGATCTGTGCGCCAAGGCTTGTCCTGAGCACCTGATCACAGTCGAGAGCGAACGCGATGCAACGACCAAGCGCAAAGTTCTGACTCGGTATACCTTTGATATCAGCCGATGCATGTTCTGTGGGCTGTGCCAGGAATCCTGCTCCACTGACGCCCTGGAACTCTCGCAGGACTTCGAGTTGGCGCAGTATAGCCGCGATGGCCTGATCCTTGACCGTACGCGCCTGGAGCGCGGTCTGGAAGTGACGGTGTATACGCGATGAATCCCATTGCTCCAAGGTTCTTCTTCTATCTGCTCTCGGGAGTCGCCATGGTGAGCGCGATCTTGGTGATCACGCGCAGGAACCCGGTGCACGCGGCGCTGGCGCTGATCTTCACATTACTCTCGCTCGCAGGGCTGTACTTGATGCTCTATGCCCCGTTTGTTGCCGGCGTGCAGGTGATTCTCTATGCCGGCGGGATCATGGTGCTCTTCTTGTTTGTGATCATGTTGGTGAACATTGACCGCAACGTAAAGGAAGAACAATTCAATCAGCAATGGCTGCTGGGTATTTTGACCAGCCTGGTGCTGGGCGGAATCATCACCGTGGTCTATTTGAAGGGGAGCAGCATCTTCCCGCAAAACGCCATTTCGCTGCCGGAACAGAGCAACACGCAGCAGGTTGGGCTGGCGCTCTACCAGACGTATTTGTTGCCTTTTGAAATTGCATCGCTGCTTCTGCTGGTGGCCATCGTGGGTGCGGTAGTAATGGCGAAGAAGCGGATCTGAGCAAGTGCGAGGTCTGAAGTTGGAAGTGTGAAGTTCGAAACTAGAGAACAAGAGCTGGTATATGGGACCGATCACGACTCTCGATTATCTGGTAGTAGCTGCGGCATTGTTTGTCATAGGCACTATTGGCGTGGTCACGCGGCGCAATGTGGTGATCATCCTTATGTCGATCGAGCTGATCCTGAATGCCGTAAACCTGAACCTGGTGGCGTTTTCCAGACTGTGGAACCTCCAAGGTCAGGTGTTTTCGATCTTCGTGATCACTGATGCGGCGGCGGAAGCTGCCGTCGGTCTGGGAATCCTGATCGCCTTTTTCCGCAATAAAGAAACCATCAATGTGGATGAAGTCGATCTATTGAAGTGGTAGGGAAGCAGTCAGCAATCAGCAGTCAGTAGTCAGTCTCGGGCCCCCTTGGCGGCTTAGGGGTCGCGGGACAGGGGCAGGCCGAACGTTGGATTCGCTGAATGCTGATTACTAAATACTGATGGCTAAATGCTAATTGCTGATTACTGAGTCTTAAATGTTCTTTCTCGAACACATCTGGGTCATTCCGCTGCTGCCGATTGTTAGCGCGGCCGTAATGCTCTTTTTCGGCCGGAAACTGCCCAAGTCAGCGGTAACGGCATTCTGCGTGGGCACGGTTGTGGTCGCGTTCTTGTGGTCCTGCCTC